>CAZOYJ010000313.1:0-3312 GCA_964583905.1 uncultured Roseivirgaceae bacterium | reverse complement strand
GCAAGCGAATACCCCACCTGAATGCCGCCATGAGGAATCGCCACCACCACTGCATTCGAACCATTAAAGGCTCTCAACTTTTTGCTCAACAATAGTCCAGCTTCCGATCGATTGCGTAATATCATAGTTTGTTTTTAGTGTGTCTGAAACTATCCTTCGGTAAAGAACTTTCCAATGATGAAGGTCATGGTGCTTGTTAAAGGAGCATTGACAATCATCACGATTGTAATAAACAGGACACGTTGGTAGATTTATTGCTATACCGGGGATTAGACCGTAACTTTGGTCATTTATGTACAGCACCTTAACTGGCTGGTTAGTGCCAGAGAAAATTACATGGCCGAAGATAACAAAAAAATCAGAATACTTTAACTTAATAGTCGATAGTTTACGTATGAAATTCACCTGGTACGGACATTCCTGTTTTGCCGTGGAAACGCAGGGCAAGCACCTGCTGTTTGATCCGTTTATCACCCCCAATCCACTGGCCGATCACATTGATGTAACTTCAATCCCAGCAGATTTCATCCTTCAATCACACGGGCACTCAGACCATATAACCGATTGTATTTCAATTGCTCAACGTACGGGAGCGAAAGTGATTTGTAGTTGGGAAATTCACGAATGGCTTAACAAGAAAGGCCTGGAAAACACTCATCCGATGAACACGGGCGGGAAATGGGACTTCGATGCGCTTATGGTAAAATGTGTGGAGGAATCTGCCATAGCCGATTTCAAACGGGCCGGAAAAACCTTGTTGCTCCTCAAAATAGGGGAGACGGTTGAGGTTTAACGGATGCCCTTACACATAAAGCGCTTTTCACCCCCTCAGCGTCACCTGAAAGGGCGCTGAGATTCGAAGCTGAAATTTTGTAGCTTAGTTGACCAATGTGAAAGTATGGTGCATTCGAGCTGGTTTTTACGAGTTAGGAATTTACACCCCCTCAGCGTCACCTGAAAGGGACGCTGAGATTCGAAGCTGAAATTTTGTAGTTTAGTTGACCAATGTGAAAGTATGGTGCATCCGAGCTGGTTTTTACGAGTTAGGAATAAAAGGAATATTTGATGTGGCTCATTACAAAGACCTTGACGGCAAAGAAGTGTGGAGTTCAAATGCCTCAACGTCCTCTAACGAGTGACGTTGAGGGGGGAAAATAGGTAGGCAGTAAAACAAGTAAATGAAGATTATTCGGATTCTAAAAATATTAGTGCCTCCAATCTTGGTATTAGGCTTCTTTTTGTATGCGATATATAGACTCCCTAATACGTTGAATTCAAGTTTGTGTACAGACGAAGATTTAGCAAAAAAGATTGAATTGATTGGTGTGATTGTTAGTAAGTATAGAGATAAAAATCATCATGATAACAAAGCAATTGGAATTATAAATGAAGAGGGTGTAATAACCCAGTCAACTTTTTTGGTGAATGATAGGAGTGGCGTTTACGAATATATTCTTCCAGGTGATTCTATAGTTAAGCCATCAGGCAGACTTGATTTAAATCTTTATAGAAATGATTCTTTTAAGATTTTTTATCTGGACTATGGCTGCAAATAATATACTCTTCGCCCTTGCTTGTATTAGCAGCCAACCGCCCACGTTGGAGTTCTGCAAGATGAAAGAGAGTAACGGATAAGAAAATTGGATATAAATTATTAATTTAATCAGAGTTCAGGAGTAAAATAATCGTTGTTGGTGAGCTTACGCAAGCCATTCGCGCAACGCCAACAACGGCCAGAGAGGGACGCTGAGATTCGAAGCTGAAATTTTGTGGCTTAGTTGACCAATGTAAAAAGGATGGCACTTCGAATTGTAAAGCTGGGCTACTTTCCAGGTTCAGTTTGGAATTGCACCCTAAACTCATGGTGAGCTATGAACGGACGACCGTCATGTGTAAGGCCCTCGATAATAAGTGTGTAAACACCGGAATCATCAGCGGTGAAAAAGGATTCGGATACTTTTCCTTCCATGTTCGTTACCCGGTGAGGCGCCCACAGTAACGTTGATCGCAGATCCGGAATCCGGTTATAAACCGTGTTGTTCTTTTGAAGAAACGGAATCTCCCGGCTTAATCCTTTTACAGCAACCGTATTCTTGCCCCGTTGTATGGTTTTAGAATGACCGGGAATGCGCGTTTCCACCACAACAATCCCACTGTTTCCAATTACCCCGAAATAGTCCATCTTGACCCTCGAATTGATCAACCCAACCCGAACTACTTCGCGGGGAGGGAGATTCAGAAAATAGTCTGACCGGTTGGTCATAATCCCATCAATAATAAATACCGGCTCGTCATACCCGGTTCTGTCAAAATCCTCAAGATAGAGCTTTACAACATCCTGCCGGCTGACTTTCCGGTGCTGCAACAAGGGTATGATCTCCCGGATCGTTTCTTCCATGCTTGGAAAAATGTAGTACTCACTAAAATTTATGGTGTAATCAAATCCACCAACCTTGGCCTCAATTTTAGCCGTTGTGTTCACCTCCGCCCGGTTTGACCCCGTATAGCGCTCTTCATTAAAATAATAGGAATCATTAACGGCCATGCGCTTTTGTGCGTACCGGGTATACGGATCGGCCTCCGGTACCGACTTAGAAGGAGCAGCCCTAAGGGAAGTTTTTATCCCGGAACCCGGAATGATTTGAGGATCACGGTAAATCCGCTCCTTACTTTTAACCATGACAAACGCTTCATCCGCATCCCACACATCAAACAATAAGGCCGCAGTAAAATTTCCGGAGCCATCGGCATACACTTCGTTTACATCGGTACTGTGCTGAAGGTAACAGGAAACCAGAAGGGAATCTTGTCCAGCCGGATGTTGAACACGACCGCTGATTTCAGAATACGCAGTAAACAAATAGTCATGATGATATTCTTTTGCAACGGATAAATCTTTCCAGGTAAATCGTTTCCAACGCTGACTGATTAAATACTGATCAATCTGTTGCGGGGTTAATTGCGTATGGTTATGGAATAAAATCGATGTCACATCCACCGGAACATCCGCAAACAACATCAGGTTTTCAGTGATGGATTGATGATGGGCATCGGGAAGCAAATCCTTCCGGTATACCCGAAACGATAGGGTGGAAGGTGCTGCACCGCCATCCAGATTCGAAATGTCAAAGGAAAGGTTTACCGCTTCCCGGGTTTTGTATGCCGACTTAAGATTGCTGACCCGAACCTTAACACTTTCCACATAATTAAATAAGAGTCGTTCAGCAACCAGTTCTCCTTTTTCATCGAATACCGTAAATTGAAGAACACCATCGGGTAAATCGTTTTTATTCACCCGGATGATCTTGGTTT
>CAZOYJ010000312.1:0-3320 GCA_964583905.1 uncultured Roseivirgaceae bacterium | reverse complement strand
GATGATCTGCCATAAATTCAAGCACAGCACTTCCAAAGCCACCCTGGATGCAACCGTCTTCAACGGTAATTATTTTTGTATACCGGGAAAACACTTCATGAAGCAGGGCCTCATCAAGCGGCTTAACAAACCGCATATCAAAATGACCAACCTGGATGCCGCTTTTCGCTAAACGGTTGCAGACTTCAACGGCATAGTTTCCAATATGTCCGATGGTTAGTATAGCTAACTCATCGCCATCGCAAAGTTTTCGTCCTTTCCCAATTTCAACTTCCTCGAAAGGGGTACGCCAATCCGTCATCACACCTTGCCCGCGCGGGTAACGTATGGAAAAGGCTTTTTCACTTCTGGGCAACGATGCCGTAAACATGAGGTTGCGCAACTCTTGCTCATTCATCGGAGCCGAAACAATCATATTGGGCAGGCAGCGGAAATACGCGATATCGTAGGCGCCATGATGCGTTGGGCCATCGGCACCTGCAAACCCGGCCCGATCGAGACAGAAGTTAACGGGAAGATTTTGAATACAAACATCGTGAACAACCTGATCGTAGGCACGCTGCATGAAAGAACTATAAATGTTGCAGAATGGAATTAAACCCTGTGTTGCCAATCCTGCAGAAAACGTAACCGCGTGTTGTTCGGCAATGCCAACATCAAAAGCCCGGTCAGGCATTTCTCTCATCATGATATTCAGGGATGAACCCGAAGGCATGGCTGGAGTAATGCCAATAATTTTTTCGTTCGTTTTTGCCAGCTCAACCAACGTATGTCCAAAAACATCCTGGTACTTGGGCGGTTGCGGCTTTTCATGAACTTTCTTATGGATTTCACCGGTAATCTTATCGAATGTTCCAGGGGCATGCCACGTGGTTGCATTGCCCTGTTCGGCCGGGCCGTAACCTTTACCTTTAACGGTTACGCAATGCAAAATTTTCGGGCCCTTAATATGCTTTAAATCCTCAAGTACACTAACCAGGTGGTTGATGTCATGTCCGTCAACCGGGCCGAAGTAACGGAGGTTCAGTGCTTCAAACAGGTTGCTTTGGGTCAGCACGGCTGACTTAATACCGTTTTCTATTTTCGAAACAATCTCCTGTGCATTCTTACCAAAGTTGGAGAGTTTGCCCAGCAGGTTCCAAACTTCATCCTTAAGCTTGTTGTAGGCTTTTGATGTTGTGATGTCGGTGAGGTAATCTTTTAAGGCGCCAACGTTGGGATCGATGGACATGCAGTTATCGTTGAGGATAATCAGCAAATTGGAATCGGATACGCCTGCATTATTTAATCCCTCAAAGGCAATGCCCCCGGTTAGCGCCCCGTCACCAATTACTGCAATGTGCTGTTTGTCGTCAAGCTTGAGGTATTTGGAAGCCGCTGCCATGCCCAGCGCAGCAGAAACAGAGGTGGAAGAATGGCCTACACCAAACGTATCGTACTTGCTCTCACTTCTCTTAGGGAATCCGGAAATTCCCCGGTATAGTCGGTTGGTGTGGAATTTTTCTTTTCGGCCGGTTAAAATTTTATGGCCGTAAGCCTGATGCCCCACATCCCAGACCAGTTGATCGTATGGCGTGTTGAAAACATAATGTAAGGCTACGGTAAGCTCCACTACCCCCAGGCTTGCCCCAAAATGCCCGCCATATACCGACACATTGTCGATTATGAAATGACGCAATTCATCGCAAAGCTGCACCAGTTGGGCCTGATCAAGCTTCTTTACATCGTCAGGGGTGTTAATCTTCGATAAGAGCGGGCCGGGAGTGATTAGCATGTGATCGGATTCAGATAATTTTTGTTTAACACCGGTAACGTTCAATTGTTTAATATTCTGCCGGGCCAACTATTCACAAAAATACATAATTCGGGGGTTCCGCCTGAATTTTGTATTACCAGCCATCCATTTACCCTGCGGTATGGATTTTTAGGATAAATTTGCCCCTGAAATGACCACCACTGCCAACAACAATTTCGAAGTCCATTTGCCTCTATTTGAAGGGCCTTTCGACCTTTTACTCTTTTTTATCGAGCGGGATGAACTCGACATTTACGATATCCCCATCTCAAAAATCACCAACGACTTCCTGGATTACCTCCACCACCTGGATACTTTGAATGTTGAAGTAGCCAGTGAATTTATTCTGGTGGCCGCCACCCTCATGCGCATTAAGTCGAGGATGCTGTTGCCGCGTCCGCAGGTTGATGAACAGGGTAATGAAATTGATCCACGCGAGGAGCTGATTAAGCACCTGCTCGAGTACAAAAAATACAAATCGGTTATCGACACCTTTCATAAAATGGAAGAAACCGAGTTGATGCGGGAAAAGCGCGGCAACCTGATGAAGGAATTAAAAGTACTCGCAGAAAGCAGCAATGTGGAAGCCGAACTTCAGGATGTTGATCTCTTTAAACTGATGACGGTTTTTGAAAAAGTGCTGAAACGCTTTGAGGCAGAAAAGAACAAGCCTGTTCATGAAATCATTCAATATCCTTATACGATTGAAGACCAGAAAAATTACCTGTTACAGGAAGTAAAAACCAGGCAACGCGTTTCTTTCACCGAAATTGTTGATGCTTATAAAACCCGGATAGCCCTCATTTTTAACTTCCTTGCCATTCTTGAACTGTTAGCCACGGGGGAATTGGGCATTCAGGTAGGTGAAGGATACAACAACTTCTGGCTTACACAAACAGAGAATGCACAATCAGAAGCTTGATCAATTCCGCGATGGTCGTGCATCGAATTGATCTACCAGGCTTCCGGTTAACCTGACCAGATCGGTCTTACTGGCCAGCACATTATAAATAGCCAGGAAATTTTCAAGCGCTGCATTCAGGTAAGCCTCTTGTACAATGCGCAGGTCAATTGCGCTTAATGCTCCGTTTTTATAACGCTCATTGGCAAGGTCCAGATTGAGTTCAGCCGCCTCCATTTTTATAGAGGCAATGTGAACCAGTTGCCTGCGCAGGTTGTACTCATCGTGGGTTACCAATAAATCATTCTCCAGCGAAAGCTTAAGTTGGTCGGTAGTGAGTTGGGCCATTTTTTCACGTACCTGGGCGTTCTCAATGTTTCGTTTGATTTGTCCGCCATTAAATACGTTGTACCGCAAGGCAAAATTTCCATAGGCGCCATACGAATGACCGTCCAGGGTTTGGTTAACCATGATGCGGGAAGGCACCGTATTCGTTACCGGAAAGTTCTGATCACCGTTAACATATCCTACCGTATTGGTAACCTCAGGGCCGGTATTCGATCCAAAATTTGCGTTCAGCCTGTCTAACGACCCATTGGCACCGATGTTCAACGTAAGAGTTGG
>CAZOYJ010000311.1:0-3350 GCA_964583905.1 uncultured Roseivirgaceae bacterium | reverse complement strand
TAAAATGTAAATGAAAACTTGGCATCGGTTTCAAGTTCACTGTCAACCACATCGGTTGCCTGCTCATAAATCATTTCATGGGTATGAAGATCAAAAACGGTAAGCCCGACAACGAATGAACTGACCAGCCCTGAAGACGAGGTCTTACTGGCTGTTGAATTGACCAGGTAATTTCCGGATGAAATGCGGGCAATGTGGTTCAGGGATGCTGCATCTGCATAATATGGGATGACAGCAACATCATGGCCCATTGATCGCAACGCTGATACGGAATGTACGGAATCACTGATGGTTCGGAGTTTTTTTGCCAAACTTCAGTCAAGCGAATCTTGTCATCCTCCGAAACCGCGGCATCAATTGTATTGATAACAAACGACTTTCCCTTCAAATTCAACCCACGCTGTTTTTTAAAACGAAAGCCCTCATTGGTAACAATGGATGGGCCTATGCAGGAAGAAACGATAACGGGAAACAGGATCATCGAAATGAAATAGAGGATTTTAAAGTCAGTTCTCATTTTAAACCGGCTAATAACCAAAAAACCAATTGTCATTTTTTTGAATTGGGGGGTTTCTTCTAATCCAAAAGTAAATCCATATCCCCGACTGAAGTTAAAAGGAATGCATCATAGGTTAACAATTTTATGACCGTTGTCACAAACCACTGGATACCGCCCATTCTGTTCGGTAATCAAAAACAAAAAATGAAAATTCTTGCCACCAGGCTGGTTGTTGATAGGATTTTATCAAACCATGAGAACCCGCTGTTTGAATTAGTATTTATTGTTTATGCCTGAATGATCTGTGTTCATGACCTGAAATACAGCTGAATACCCCGGCTGAATAAGTATTTTTTATTGAGAATCTGCGGTTAACTCCTTGCTTCCTTTTTAACTCACTTTCGTGCAGTCAAAACCTTAACCCTGCACGCCATGAAAATAAAAAATAATTTCCTCTTAACACTCTTAGTAAGTGTTAGCATTTGTTTTACGTTGCTCGCCCAGCCGGTTGAATATACTGAATTACCGGAATCGGCTCGCTTGTTAAGTCAATATATACAGGTGCCCTCGGTGAGCGGATCCGAAAAAGAAGCCGGTGAATTCCTGGCCGGTGTCTGCCGGGAAAAAGGATTGAATATTGAACTGTTTCCGCAAACCACACAAGGAGGTTTCAACTTTGCGGCTTCGCTCTATCCATTAAGCGAGAACAAGCCAAACATCATTTTTCTTAATCACATAGATGTGGTTCCTCCCGGTCCGGATTCCGCGTGGACATTCCCCGCATTTTCAGGAACTATTCATGACGGAATGGTTTGGGGTCGGGGTGTGGTAGACATGAAAGGCATGACCATCATGCAGGTTCTTGCCCTTGAAGAAATAAGAGATTATTACCTGGGTGAACTGCCCTATAACGTCACCATTCTTGCCGTATCACGTGAAGAAACCGACAATGGCGGGGCCAAAGAAATGGTCAATTCCTTTTATCAACACCTTAATCCTGTTGTGGTGTTCGGTGAAGGCGGTGCCGGCATCCGCGGGCTGTCTTCTTCCCAACCCGACCAGCTCTTCTTTACCGTATCGGTGGCAGAAAAGAAAGCCCTGTGGTTGAAACTGGTATTGGAAATTCCTTCTTCAGGACATGGCTCAGTACCTCCCTTGGAGTACACCAACCAGGTGATGGTAAAAGCATTGGCTAGACTGCTCAACAAAAAAACAAAACTGCACTTCGATGAAACCACGACTGGTATGTTTCAAGCTCTCGGAAGGCACGAACGCGGAATCAAACGAACGGTGATGGGCAACCCCCGTCTGTTTAAATTCCTGCTCAAACCTGATGTGAAAAAGGAGCCAATCCTTCTGGCCACGCTCTCCAATACAGTTACCATCACCAACATTTCCAATCCGGTTTTGGCCAGTAACCAAATTGCCCAGGAAATACAGGTTATGCTGGATTGTCGCCTGCTTCCGTCAACTGACAAAAAGGAATTTATCGGTTCGTTGAAGAAAGGCCTGAAAGCCTCCAATATAAAATTCTCCATCACGCAGGAAACACCCTCGGCTGCGCCTTCCAGGCCTGGTGAATTTTACCAGCTTTTTAAAAATGCAATAACCACGGTCCATTCCGGAAGCGTGGTGGTACCCACACTCTTCCCCGCTTACTCCGACAACACATTCTTTCGCAATATGGGCGTGCCTGTGTACGGTATCAACCCGGTGTACCTGACGCATGATCAACTTAAGTCGGTACATAATTTCAACGAGAACATTTCGATTGAAGAACTAGAGAAAGGCAGGCGGGTGTACAGACAGTTTTTGAACAGTCTTGTTAACCGGCAACAATTGGCTGTCAAGAAATAGCATGAATTCAGCTATTAAACTCTGAATGCCATAGTGCGGGCATTATTCCACTTCCAATCTATCCATAGAACTGTTCCCATCATAATCAAAAAAACCATGTATCGAATTACAGCTCTCCTCGCAATAGTTGTTCTGGCTTTAAATACCTCGTTTTCACAAAAGGGCTATTGGGGCAAATCAGTCGATTTCGGTAAACCATTTATTGCCGACATCAACTCTACTATGAATAAAGTGGAGTTAGGTGTGGGCTCCAATGAAAAAGAATACGATTTAAACCCGGAAGAATTTAAAAAAAAGAAATATTATCTGGAGGCCAACCTGGGGGCATCCATCCCCATCTGGGCAAAAGAGTATAAAAAAAACTACGGGTTAGCCTTTTCAATTCCTGTTCACACCCAAATATTATTCGACTTCCTGGAACCCAGTACAGCTCCCATCATTAACACCGATTACAGTTTCGCGTTGATGGAGGTTCGTTTTATCAAACGATTTGACGTTGAAAATCGTCTGCGAAATGTAGCCATAAAATTTTCCCCCTACTATCATCAGAGTTCACACCTCGGTGATGAAATCGTTTTGTACAGACAAGCACATGGAATAGCCGTAAGAAGAGTAAACGTTACCTATGACTATGCTGAATTGGCCTTAACCCTGAATGACCCTGAAGGGAGAAGCAGACAGAATCATGCCTTACGATTGGGTGCCATGCACCTGCTAAAACCTGATTCCGGCTGGTATTCCAGTATCCGCAGGATTGAAGTAGACTCTGCCGTTCTGCTTTCAGCCATGCGATCGCCATGGGAGTTCTATGTACAATACCAACTCACCACGGGAAGGTATTTTCTGTCGTCAAAAAATTTTCAACACATTATTTCGGTGGAAGTTCGCAACCGCGAACTCTACGGCATTCCCCGTCATCATTTCACCGAAGGCGGGTGGGAGGCATCACACCAAAAATCAAGTCGGTCAACTACGCTCAACCTCTATTCCGTAT
>CAZOYJ010000310.1:0-3354 GCA_964583905.1 uncultured Roseivirgaceae bacterium | reverse complement strand
TCGGATCGACAGTGATTGCTGCAAAGTCATCGCCGCGACCGAAGATGCGCGTATCCGTCGTCGTGCGCGTCCACGTACGACCGGCGTCATTGCTGCGATAGATGCCACTCTTGTCACCCGCCGTTGCCGTGACATAGATACGATTCGCATCAGTTGGCGCGATGCCAATGCCAAAGCGACCAACACCGTCTGCAAACGTCGGCAGTCCGCCCGCAAGTTGCGTCCACGTGTTGCCGCCATCGGTGGATTTATACACACCACGCTCGCCACCATCACGCCACACCGGCCCGTAAGCCGCCACATAAATGATATTTGAATTTTGGGGATGCACAATAATTGAGGCGATGTGTTCGGAGTCTTTCAACCCCATGTTCTTCCAGGTCTTGCCACCGTCTTCGCTTTTGTAAACCCCATCGCCATACGCCACCGAACGCTGGTTGTTGTTTTCACCCGTGCCCACCCATACCGTACTGGGGCTGGAAGGATCGAGGGTTACGCACCCGATCGAATAGGATCCCTGGGCATCAAAGATGGGTTGAAACGTTACACCCCGGTTGGTGGTCTTCCACACACCTCCCGAAGAAGATGCTACATAATACTCACTGTAATTTTCCGGGTTAACCGCGATGTCGGAAATGCGGCCGGAGGTAACGGCCGGGCCAATAGACCGGAACTTTAAGGCAGAGAAGGTTTCGGATGAAAACCCTGAAGGTTCTGCTTTCGGCTCGGCTTTTTTCTGTGCGAAGGCGGACAGTACAATCAGGAATAAGCTGATCAGGTTAAGAATGAAGATACGCATGGTTGAATGAGTTTAAAGGGCTGCTAATATAAATGTATCGGATAATTATCCGCGGACAAATTGTACCAGTGGATGATCCTAATAAAATCAACACACTATACCGGTTACCGCCATTCGTTAACCGGACACCATCGGCTCTGGGTGTATGATACTTTATGAAACCGCTCGCCCTTTAATTCCCTGAAGGCTTGCCTCCCGAAGGGATGGGACCCGCGCGCAAGAGGTTCTCCCTTAAGGGAGTCAGAGGGCGCGGGATGGCGGATAACAAAATTTCAAAACTGTCGGACACCATCGCCCCTTGCTTCCAATTACTTATCCTTGTTACTTGCAACCTGTGAGCTGGTACAGAGCGTTTGGAACGACCGAAATAATCTTCATCGCGGCATTCGTGGGGTTGTATGCCGCCTACCTGGCGCGAGTAATTACCATTGCCCGTTCCCTCAACACACCTTTTCATACCGTTTTTATAAAACTTTTCCTCCGGTCGGCTGCCTTTGCTTTACTCATCATCGCGTTGCTGGGCCCGGCTTTCGGTACGGCCCGGAAAGAGGTGCAGTCGGTAGGTAAGGATATTATGATTTGTGTTGACTTGTCGAAATCCATGGATGCCTTCGACATCACGCCTACCCGGTTGGAGAAAGTGAAGTTTGAATTAAAAAAAATTGTTCAGGCGTTCAACTCCGACCGCATCGGCATCATCATTTTTTCTTCGGAAGCGTTTATGCAAAGTCCGTTAACCTACGATCAGAATGCCCTTAACCTGTTCATCGAAACCATGAACACCAACCTGGTGCCTTCTGCCGGTACCGATTTTGCCCCACCCTTGCGTATGGCGATGGAAAAACTGGAAAAGGATGACAGCCGCATCTCGCAAACCACCTCCAAGGTAATTATCCTGATCAGCGATGGCGAAGACTTTGGCGATGAAACCCATACCATTGCCCAGCAAATTGAATCGAAAGGCTTTAAACTTTTTACGCTGGGCGTAGGCACTGAAAAAGGCGGACAAATCCGGGCGGGTTCCGGGTACCGCACCGACCGCCAGGGAAATGTTGTGATTACCAAGCTTAACCCCGATGCGCTTAAAACCCTGGCCTCGAAAACAGGCGGCCGATATTTTGAAATCAATGAATCCCGAAATGACGTTGCACGGCTAATCAATACCATTAACAACATTGAGGGTGAGTTGATGGAAGCCAGGTTTGTAGATGTATCCGCCAATAAATATTTTTACTTTTTGCTGTTCGCGGCAATTTTACTTGTGCTGGATGTGTTACTTCATATCCGAACCATTAAAATATGAAAGCATACCTGTTGATTTTTATGGTGTTCAGTGCGTTGATTACCGATCCGGCTAAGATTGGAAAAATCAACCGCGCCAAAGAAAACGCCAAAAAGGCGTACCTCGCTGGCGACTATGAACAGGCGGTTAACCATTACCGATACCTCACCGACTCGCTGCAGGTGGAGGAAGATGAAGTGTTGCTGAACCTGGCGAATGCCTACTTTAATGTAGGCGACACGGCCAATGCCATCGGGCAATACCAATCGCTTACGCAAAGTTCGAAGCCAAACATTCGCTCTACCGCACAACAACAACTTGGGGTTGTTAAAAACAAGCAAGGCAAATTTGAAGAAGCGCTTACCCATTTTAAAGAAGCCATCAAGGCCGATCCGAAAAATCAGGATGCCCGCTACAACTACGAAATGCTGAAACGCAAGCTGGATGAACAGAAGAAACAGGAAGAGCAGCAAAAGGATCAGCAACAAGACAAAAAAGATCAGCAAAAGAAAGACGATCAGAAAAAAGAGCAGGAAAAGAAAGACCAGGAAAAGAAAGATCAGGAGAAAAAAGAGCAGGATCAGAAAAAAGATCAGGATAAATCCGATCAACAGAAAGAAGATCAGCAAAAAGAGCAAGCTGAAAAAGACCAAAAAGAAAATCAGGATAAAAAAGAAAACAAACCCTCTTCTGAAAAACTGGAGCAGATGAAGATCAGCGAAGAAAAAGCAAAGATGATTCTCGAAGCCATGAAGAACCAGGAAATCCAGTACCTTCAGCAAAACAAGCGAAAAGCAACCCAACCCAAAGACAAAAACAAACCCGATTGGTAACCCGATGCGTTGCCCATCAACACACCAACACATTAACACCTCAATATGAAAGAAGTATACATCATCTCGGCCGTACGCACTCCCATAGGAAGTTTCGGGGGCTCGCTCGCATCCATATCCGCTGTGCAACTCGGTGCAACCGCAGTTAAGGGTGCCGTTCAAAAAGCGGGTATCGATCCAAAACTTATTCAGGAAGTTTTTATCGGAAACGTTATTTCAGCCGGCCTTAAACAAGCACCCGCCACCCAGGTGGCTGTAGCTGCCGGGTTAGGATATGAAATTCCCTGCACGTTGGTTAATAAAGTATGTGCGTCAGGCATGAAAGCAGTGATGGTGGGTGCACAATCCATCATGCTCGGCCAAAACGATGTGGTGGTTGCCGGGGGCACGGAAAGCATGTCGAACATCCCGTATTATTTACTGAAGGCCCGCTATGGGTA
>CAZOYJ010000309.1:0-3362 GCA_964583905.1 uncultured Roseivirgaceae bacterium | reverse complement strand
ATTTATCTGCCACTAAATAAACCCAAATCGTTGTGGCTCATTGCTTCTGTCCCCGCAGCGCCTCTCTCCAGAGGACGCTGCGGCCAGCGTTAGTTTTAACGATTCCTGTTTCTCAACCCTTTGGCCGTCCGGTCTTCGTAAGACGGTGCGGGGGTCATCTTTCCGGGGTTCTTCTCTGCAAGCTTCAGCACTTCCGCCACCACGCGTTCAATCTGTGGATCTCTGCCCTGCATGATCAGGTTAGGGTCGTCCCACACGTTTATGTCCGGGCTCACACCTTCACCTTCCCAGAACCAGTGGCCGGCATTGTCGTACAACCTTGCATCCGGTACCGTTATTCCGCCACCGTCAATCAGGGTATGACCGGTTGCCGGCCCCACGAGAATACCGAGTGTGTTTTCACCCACAATGGGCCCTGCCTTTAATTCCTTGAATGCCCAGGGCAGGCCATCACCGCCAGAGCCGGCCCAGCCGTTGATGAGCATGCCCATAGGGCCGGTGTTGGTTTTAGTGGGTTGTGTATGATCTCTGCTATTGCGCCAGTGCAGGTTGTATACAACCGGGCGCTGCAACAACTCCAGAAAACGATCGGCCAACGAGCCGCCTCCGTTAAATCGTTCATCGATGATGAAGCCTGCTTTGTCTAACTGGCCGTAGTACATGCTCACCAGTTCGCGGTGGCCGTCATTGGCGGTATTCGACATGTACACATACCCAAGCTTCCCGTTGGATAACTTGTCTACCAGCTTGCGGTTGTTCTCCACCCACTCGAGATAACGCAGGTTGGATTCTTCCTGCGGAGTGAGGCACGTAATCACCACATCTTTTTTGGTTTCCGTTTGTCCCGTTTTGCGTGCAACGGTTACTGAAACCGTTTTGCCTGAAAGCCCTTCGAATGCCGCATATGGATCTTTATCGGGCTCGACTTTTATTCCATTCACGGCTACGATATAGTCGCCAGTTTTTACATCCACACCGGGTTGGTCAAACGGTGACCGCACTTCGGTGTTCCATTGGGCCGGCCGCCTGATGCGACCCACGCGATAGCGGTTGCCATCCTTTTCCCAAACAATTCCCAGGAACCCGGTCATTCTGGGCATGACGTTTTCGGTATCGCCACCGGAAACATACGTGTGCCCTGCGCTCAGTTCACTCTGCATGTTGAGCATGATGTTGGACACATCCCACCGGGTGCGTGCGTCATTAATAAGTGCGCCATATCGGGTTCGCATGCCGTCCCAATCTACCTTTTGCATATTGGGATCATAGAAGAAGTCGCGGTACCTGCGCCACGTATCCTGGAAAATCTGCTGCCATTCCTGTTTCGGAATCAACTGCATCACCAGTCCGCTGGTGGGCACCTGCTTCTCGAGTTTTTGCGCTGCGTTCGGAGCAATTACCCCGTATTGATTGTTGCTCAACACGAGCAGGGATTTCCCGTCTCCGGATACTTCGAAGCGATTAACATTATCCAGGATGGTTTTTTCTTCCCTTTCCTTGATGTCGTAAAACATCAGTGTGGCTTTGGTTTCGCCTGAGCCGGTTCTGGGTTGGCGGAGGTATACCAACTTGCCATCGAGGGCAGCCATCTTTCCGAAATTACCGGGCTTGACCGGCAACACCATGATGCGCGATTCGAAGTCATCAGCATCAATGGTCACCGATACGGGTTCTTTTTTCGCATCGGGTTTATCGCTTTTGGGTTCTTCCGAGCCGTCATTCTTTGGAGGGATGATGGACGGAACATTTTTGTTTAGCGCAAGGGCCACCAATTGTGTGGAATTCGGGTAGATCCAGGTGCCGTCATTGAGTGACGAGTAGGTGATCTCCATGTTGCGGTTGGTTTGCATGAAGAGATACTGTCCGTCTGCGCTGAATACGGGGTCCGAGTCTGAATAGAATCCGGAAGTGACCTGGTTCAGCTTTGCGGATTCAATGTGGTAAAGGAATACTGCGAAGTTTGCGTTCTCCAGTCCGCGTGCAAAGGCGATCCACTTTGAATCGGGCGACCAGCTGATGGGGAAAATACCACGCGCAAAATGCCCGATACCCCAGTACGTATTTCCGGCTACCTGAATTTTTCCGGATTCCGCATCCACAATGGAGATGTCATTCTTCTCGTCCATGAAGGCCAGCTTCTTGCTGTCGGGTGACCAGTACAAGGTATACCCAAAGCCCTTGCGTCTTTTCGTAAGTTGTTTTGGTTCCTGTGCCGACTTGCTGTCCTGCAACCAGATTTCATATTCACCCGAACGGTCACTCCAGTAGGCAATTGTCTTTCCATCCGGTGACCACGCTGGCCGTTGATCGAATGCCCCGCTTGATTGGGTGAGGTTGGTCGTGTAGCCTACGGTAGCCGGCACGTTGAACAGTTCACCGCGCGCTTCAAAAATCACCCGCTTGCCATCCGGTGAAAGCGTCATGTTGGAAATGCTTTTGCTCACGTCCTTTTGTTGCGACATTTCAACCGACAAGTCGCTGGCTACGTGCACCTGCACTTTCTTGTAGTTTCTTCCTGGCAAATCCATGAGGTACAGATCACCACCCATTTCAAAAACAAGGTTATTCTTTGAGGCCGAGAGGAAGGCCACATCAAACTCTTTGAAGTTGGTAACCTGCGACATGGTTTTGGTGTCGGTTTCATACGCCCAGATGTTCAGCCGCATGTCTTCATTTTCATCCGAGAGGAAGTACACGGTCTTTCCCGACCATGCAGGCTTACCGTCTATCGCAATCCGGTTTGTGATGTTCTCCACTTTTTTGGTGGCCATGTCATAGATCAGAATGTCTGAATTGTTTCCGCTGCGGATGCGCTTGAAGGGATAGTTCTCGGTGATTTTGGTGATATAGGCCAGTTGTTTTCCATCGGGCGAGAAGCTGGCGAGTTCACCGTAGGGCAGGGGCAGTTTCTCGGCAAAGCCGCCATCCTTGCTAACCAGGTAGAACTGATTCAGCAACCTTCTGCCACCCAGTTCACCGGTGGTGGCGAACAGGATTCTTTTTCCGTCCGGGTGCCAGGCAATCATCCGGTCGGGATAGGAGTGGTAGGTTACACGGGTAGGAACACCACCCTGAACCGGCATGACGTAAATGTCGGGGTTGCCGTTATAGCTTGCCGTAAAGGCGATGGATTGTCCGTCTGGTGAAAACTTAGGCCATGATTCTTCACCCGGTGACCGCGTAAGTTGGTTGGCCATTCCGCCTTCCTTCGGCACGATCCAGATATCGCCCCCATAAACAAACGTGATGTGATTATCCGATACATCCATGTAGCGCATCAGCTTGGCGCTGATTTGTGCGAAGCCTGATGTAGTGCCGAGGAGAAGCATGTAAAGAATGATTGGTTTCATAAGGTGGTATTA
>CAZOYJ010000308.1:0-3408 GCA_964583905.1 uncultured Roseivirgaceae bacterium | reverse complement strand
TTAAAGATAATATTCAAGCTTAATCGACTGAACCATCCATTCCACATCATTGTTCGATGGAATACCGGGTTATTGCTTATTTTTAACCATCAAATCAAAAGACCTTATGAAAAAGTTAGCGCTTCTGTTTACGTTTCTATTAATTGGTGTGCTGGGGTTTGCGCAATCGAAATCTAAAAGTACATCGGCTAATGCAACGCAGGAACAGCGACTCGCGGCAGCCCAGGATAAAAAATCCAAAAGCGGTAAGAAAAAGCTTACCATGGAACAAAAAGTTAAAGTCGCCAAGAAGCAGGATAAGAAAGCCCGCAAAGCCAAGCCCGCGAAAAATGCCCGTCCGCCTAAGCCGAAAAAGAATAATTAAGAGTTCTAAACTTTTTGCAGGGCTTGCTCCAGATCCGCCATCAGGTCGTCCGCATCTTCAATTCCAATGCTCAACCGGATGAGTGAATCGACCAGACCGTTTTTAACACGTTCTTCTTTTGGGATGCTGGCATGTGTCATGGAGGCCGGATGATTAATTAATGACTCAACACCCCCCAACGATTCGGCCAGTGAAAAAAGTTGCACACTTTTCATCAGTTCAAAGGCTTTTTGCAGGCTGTCGTCTTTCAATGTAAAGGAAAGCATGCCGCCAAAATCGCGCATTTGCTTTTTGGCAATAGCATGGTTCGGGTGATCCGCAAAGCCCGGCCAGTATACCTTGCCCACTTTTGGGTGTGCCTTTAAAAATTCAGCAACCTTCCTGCCGTTCAGGCAATGGCGTTCCATGCGCAGGTGTAACGTTTTGATGCCCCGCAATACGAGAAAAGAATCCTGTGGCCCCGGCACCGCTCCGCACGAGTTTTGAATAAAAGCTAAATCCTGATATAGTTTTTCGCTGTTGGTGGCCAACGCACCCATGATTACATCGGAATGCCCGCTCAGGTATTTGGTTACCGAGTGCATCACTATGTCGGCTCCGAGCGCCAACGGATTTTGCAGGTAGGGCGATGCAAAAGTATTATCCACGGCTACCAGCAGGTTATTTTTTTTAGCGATTTCCACGCAGGCTTTGATGTCAATAATGTTCATCAACGGGTTGCTGGGCGTTTCCAGCCAGATGAGTTTGGTGTTCTTGTTCAGGTAGGCATTAATATTTTCAGCATTTGTTAAATCGATAAAGTGAAATGTAATGCCCAGTCTTTCGTATACCCGCTTGAACATACGGTAGGAGCCTCCGTACAAATCATTACTGGTAATTACTTCATCACCCTGGCTCAACAGTTTGATCACCGTATCGGTAGCGCCCATGCCTGATGAGAAGCATAGGGCAAATTGTGCGTCCTCCAGCGCTGCAATACTTTTTTGAAGTGCATTGCGGGTAGGGTTGGCGCCCCGCGCATACGCATACCCTTTGTGCTTGGCGGGTTCCTCCTGCACATACGTGGAAGTTTGAAAAATGGGTGTCATGATGGCCCCGGTGGAAGGATCAGGTTCTACACCGGCATGTACGGCTTTGGTTCCGAATTTCATGTTCGTTCTAAGGAATAGTTAGTGATTCTTTGGAGTTATATCAGAAACTCCGGTCAACATCAAATTTCTCCAGGTAGTCGGCTACGCGCCTTACAAAACTTCCGCCCAGTGATCCATCTACTACGCGATGATCGTACGAGTGGGATAAAAACATTTTGTGGCGTATGGCTATGGCATCCCCGTAAGGGGTTTCCACCACAGCAGGTTTCTTTAAGATAGCGCCTGTGGCCATAATGCCCACCTGTGGTTGAACGATGATCGGAGTGCCCATTACATTGCCAAACGACCCTACATTGGTGAGCGTGTACGTGCCACCCGCCAGTTCATCGGGTTTGAGTTTGTTTTCGCGGGCGCGCATAGCCAGATCGTTTACCGCTTTGGCGAGCCCGGTAATGTTTAACTGGTCAGCATTTTTAATGACCGGCACAATCAGGTTGCCGCTGGGTAAGGCCACGGCCATGCCAATGTTGATTTCTTTTTTCTTAATGATGCGATCGCCATCTACCTGGATGTTGATCAGCGGAAAATCTTTAATGGCGTGCGCCAGTGCTTCAACAAAAATAGGTGTGAAGGTTAACGCTTCTCCGAACCGTTTCTGAAATTCATTCTTCACCTTGTTGCGCCAGTACACAATGTTGGTTACATCGGCTTCTACAAAGGAGGTAACGTGTGGCGAAATGCGCTTGGAATCCACCATGCGGTCGGCAATCATCTTACGCATGCGATCCATCTGGATGATTTCATCACCAGCACTTACCGATACCGGTACACCCTGGGGTGCTTTGTATTGTTCAACTACTTTTATGGTTTGTCCGAGTTTGCGATTGGCCACATAGGCCAGGATATCTTTTTTAGTTACGCGACCTTCCGCACCCGTACCCGGGATAGCTTCCAACTCGGCAACAGCAATATTTTCTTCTTTTGCAATATTTTTAACCAGCGGAGAGTAAAAACGGGAGGCGCTTTTAAAATCGGGAGCCGGCTGTGATGAACCATTGGTTGAAGTCGCTACCAGCACTTCTTTTGCCGGCTCAGGAGTTTTATTTTGTTCAGGTTCTGTCGCGGGTCCGTCAGTTGAGGGCACAGTAGCTACCTCGCTTTCGGTGGTGATAATGGCAATGGGTTTACCTACCTGTACAACATCGCCTTCTTTCGCCAGAATTTCTTTCAGAACACCGGCATGGGTTGAGGGCACTTCGGTATCTACCTTATCCGTTGCTACTTCCAATACCGATTCATCCTGGGCTATTTTATCCCCCGGCTTTTTCAGCCAGGATAAAATCGTTGCTTCCATAATACTTTCGCCCATTTTGGGCATTATCAGTTCAACTAAGGCCATAATTCAAACGATTACGGCCGCAAGTTAGCATTTTTGATGTGTTATAGAAGGCTGAGTTCTGGCGTAAATCACGGTTTTTAATGCCCCCAAATGCATGATTTCAATCGCCATTTCAGTTGACAATAGTCATTCTTTGGAAGTGTTATAATAGGGTAGTTTCAGGTTCAATTAAACAACAAATGCTATGGATACGCTTGAGCTTGAAAAACTACCAAAAGATAAATCACGGGTCGCAACAAAATACGTGTATTCCTTCCACGAAGGCGATGGAAAAAACAAAAAGCTTTTGGGTGGCAAAGGGGCTAACCTTTGTGAGATGACGCAAATCGGGGTAAATGTGCCGCCAGGTTTTGTCATTACTACCGAAGCCTGCCTGGCTTACCTGAACACAAACCGCACATTACCCCCGGGCCTGATGAAACAGGTGCATGAGCAAATGCTGCAGCTTGAAACTGCTACCGGTAAAACGTTTGGTGATGAAGCTAACCCGTTGCTGGTATCGGTACGGTCGGGTTCAGCCATGTCGATGCCGGGTATGATGGATACCATCCTTA
>CAZOYJ010000307.1:0-3410 GCA_964583905.1 uncultured Roseivirgaceae bacterium | reverse complement strand
CTGAGAAGTTTTGACGGAAGTTTACCGGTGTATTCACCCAGCGACATGTAGTGTGCGTTCTGGAGTGCAAAGCCGGAGGCTACGGGCGTTTGGGGATCTACGATCCAATATTCCTTCACCCCGAATTTTTCATAGAGATTTTTTTTGGTCACCTGGTCGTGTTTTTTATTGCCGGGTGAGAGCACTTCGATGATCAGATCCGGCACACCGTGTACGTTTTGAAATGCGTCAATGATTTCACTGTTCTCTTTTGAAATGAACAGCAGATCAGGCTGGACGGATTGGCTTGCTCATCCAGAAAAACATCGAGAGGGGAACAGAAAATTTCTCCCAATTGATTCTCCGTAACAAAAAGATCAAACTGTGTGGATAATTTTCTGAGCACCCGCTGATGCTCCTTTAGGGGCGTGGGTGACATATAGAGAGAGTTTTCAATAACTTCAGCAAGGGTTCCTTCGGGAAGCATTTTAAACACTTCCATCACGGTGCGTGGAGGAGAAACAAGGATGTCCTGATCTGGCATACAATAAAATTAACACATTTTTGTATAAAACACCGTTCCAGTTTTCTAAGTTGCCGCTATGGCGGAATCTGCTAAAAAACTTTTTTTACTTGATGCCTATGCGTTGATCTACCGGGCCCATTTTGCGTTTACCAAAACACCCCGCATCAATTCAAAAGGTCATAATACTTCGGTGCCGTTTGGTTTTACCAACACGTTGCTGGAAGTGTTGCAGAAACAAAAACCCACGCACATCGGAGTGGCGTTCGATACGGCTGCGCCCACTTTCCGCGATGAGATTTTTGAAGCATACAAAGCTACCCGCCAGGAAACTCCGGAAGACATCCGGTATGGTATCCCTAAAGTGAAAGAAATCATCCGGGCCTTCAACATCCCCATCCTTGAAATGGATGGTTACGAAGCCGATGACATCATTGGCACACTGGCCCACCAGGCCGAAGCCAATGGATTTGAGGTGTACATGATGACTCCCGATAAGGATTTCGGCCAACTGGTTACCGAAAAAGTAAAATTATACAAGCCGGCCTACATGGGCAATGCGGTTGACGTTATGGGGCCACAAGAGGTTTGTGCCCGCTGGGATATTGAGCACGTAAACCAGGTGGTGGAAATGCTGGGCCTGCAAGGCGACAGCTCCGACAACATCCCGGGCATTCCCGGGTTCGGACCGAAAACCGCTGCGACCCTCCTGAAAAAATATAAAACCATTGAAGGCATTATTGAACATGCCGGTGAGTTGAAAGGAAAACAAAAGGAATTGGTGGAGCAATACGGTGAGCAGGCCTTGCTTTCCAAAAAACTGGCCACCATTATTACCGATGTGCCGGTAACGTTTAGTGAAAAGGAATTGGAATACACGGGGCCGGATGAGGAAAAACTAAAACCGATTTTCACCGAGCTCGAATTTAAAACCATGCTCAACCGGGTGTTTGGCGAAGCCGCTGTTGCCGCACCTGCCCGCGGCTCGCAACTCTCCATGTTTGGCGGTGCCGTGGAAGAAAATCCGATAGAAGCGAAAGCAAAAGGTGCAGCCTCCACCAAGGCAGCCCACAAACCGGAGAACGTTTCATACAAAACCATTGACGACACCAAAGCCTTTAAGGCATTCGTAAAGACGTTGAACGAGGCTAAGGAATTTTCAATTGAAGCGTTGACTGCTGAGGGTGATGCCTTGGCGTTCTCCTGCGCTCCCGGAGAAGCCTTTGCCGTTTCGCTTTCCGATAAAGAAACGATTGAAAGCCTGCAACGTATTCTGCAGGATGAACGCAAACTGAAAGTTGGTCATAACCTTAAAGCGATTGTGTTGATGCTGAAACAGCATGATGTGGCGCTGAGCGCCCCGCTTTTCGACAGCCTGATTGCGCATTACCTGATTGAACCCGAATCCGCACACGATCTGGAGGTGCTCACCAACCTGTACCTGGATTATGCATTAGCCGAGCCAGATGATTCTTCGCTTGCCGTATGTGAACGTGCCGACCTGGTCTTACAACTGCGTCCCATTCTTCAAGCAGAACTGGAGAAACGCGGGCACTCCGGCCTGCTGCGCGATGTAGAAATGCCGCTGATGCAGGTGCTTGCCGCCATGGAGTACGAAGGCGTAACCCTGGATACGGAAGTGCTGTCAAAACTTTCCGTTGAGTTGCGTACCGAAAGCGAGCGCGTACAAAAAGAAATTTTCGGACTGGCCGGGCAGGAATTCAATATCAACTCGCCCAAACAACTCGGTGAAATTCTGTTCGACAAAATGAAGCTGGGCGATAAACCCAAGAAAACCAAAACGGGTCAGTATGCTACGGGCGAAGAGGTGTTGCTGAAGCTGGCGAACGAAAGCGAGATCGCCAAAAAAATTCTGGACTACCGCGAGTACGAGAAACTTCGTTCTACTTACGTAGATGCCCTTCCCAAACTAATCGATAAACGCGATGGGCGGGTACACACCGATTACCGGCAGGCGGTAGCTGCAACCGGCAGGCTGAGTTCCAATAATCCTAACCTGCAAAATATCCCCATCCGTACCGAAAAAGGAAGACAAATTCGAAAAGCCTTTGTGCCGCGCAGCAAAGATTTTGTACTGCTCTCGGCCGACTACTCACAAATTGAATTGCGCATTGCGGCATCCTTTGCCCAAGATGAAATCATGATTGATGCTTTCAAAAACAAGCGCGACATCCACACCACCACAGCAGCCAAAGTATTCAAGGTGCCCATTGAACAGGTTACTCCCGATATGCGAAGAAAAGCCAAAGAGGTAAACTTTGGGATTCTTTACGGGAGTACGGCCTTCGGCTTATCGCAAAACTTAGGCATTACCCGATCGGAGGCGGCTGAAATCATCTCAGCATACTTCACGGAATTTCCGGCCATCAAACGCTACATGGACAACGCCATTCTGGAGGCGCGCGAAAAAGAATACGTGGAAACTATTTTAGGCAGGCGCAGGTATTTGCGCGACATCAACTCGCGGAACATCACCACCCGTGGATTTGCCGAGCGCAACGCCATCAATGCCCCCATCCAGGGAAGCGCAGCCGACATCATAAAAATTGCGATGGTAAACATTCACCGGTGGATGGTGAAAGAGAAACTTCAATCGCGCATGATCATGCAGGTACACGATGAACTGGTGTTTGATGTACACCGCGATGAAGTAGAAACCCTGAAACAGCAAGTAATCAAGTTGATGAAAAGTGCCGTGCACCTGGAAGTGCCCATGGAAGTGGAGGTAGGAGTAGGTGCAAACTGGCTGGAGGCGCATTAAAAGAATTTATTTGTATGAGTCTTAATACCATTCCCACACAAGCCGATCTGGAAGCCGCACACCTGCGCATTCGCTCGTATATTAATCGCACCCCGGTGATGCATTCATCGGTTATTGATGCGTTGG
>CAZOYJ010000306.1:0-3426 GCA_964583905.1 uncultured Roseivirgaceae bacterium | reverse complement strand
ATTATTAACCGCATGGGTCAACTGTTTGTGAATAAAAGAATAGATTCTGACCCTAAGGGCGAATATTTAAGCAAAGGTTTACAAGTTGGAATCTTAAGGCGAATATTTTAGGCAAAGGTTTTTACAAATTGTTAATCCGAATAGCGGGTGGCCATTGACCCCAGAGGGGTCACCTGTTTGTAGATAAAAAGTTTAAATTAGATTCCCGACCCCGTAGGGGTCGAATGTTAAAGGCAAAAGGCTCTTACAATTACCCTCCATGCATAACAACTATTATGTATTACGTCAACTTGCCTCAGAACTGGATTCCAGGTTAAAAGAAACTGTTGTTTCCGAATGCTTCAGCCAGCATAAAGACGAATTGATCATTCGCTTTGAAACATCCACGCAGCCGTTTTTCATCAAAGCCAGCGTATTGCCAGACTTTTGTTGCCTCTCGTTTCCGGAAAACTTTAACCGGGCCCGGAAAAACAGCGTTGACTTATTTCCGCAGCTTATTGGGTTGCGCGTTAGGGGTGTAAACGCGTACTCCAACGAACGCTGTTTCTCGATTGAATTCAATGAAAACTTTCTATTGCTTTTTAAAATGCACGGCAACCGGGCTAACCTTGTCTTATTTCATTACCAGACTGCCTTATCCCTTTTCCGAAACCACCTTCAAAATGACCTGGCCATTACCCTTCAGGAATTGAATAAAGAAATTGACTGGAGTGATGAAGCTTTCCAAAAAAATGCACAAAACCTGAAAGCCTGTTATTTCACCTTCGGTAAGGTGGTGTGGCGCTATCTTGAAACAAACCACTTCAATGCGAAATCTCTAACCGAACAGCGAATATCCATTCAGAAAGTGCTTGAGATGCTGGAAACACCTGTGTATTACCTTACCGAATCGGAAGGACGGTTGCTCTTGTCGCTCTTACCCCTGGGAAATATCCAGGCTACCTACGCTACGGCTGTTGAAGCGCTCCACCATTTCTTCGTTCACTATTCAATTCAAACTGGGTTTCTGAAGGAGAAACAATCGGCCCGATCGACACTTCTCATTCGTTTAAAAAATACACAAAACTACCTGGCCAAGGCCCGGCATAAATTACTTGAAATTGAATCGGAAGATCAGTATCGTTTATGGGCCGATCTGATTATGGCCAATCTTCATTTGGTTAAAACCGGCATGGATAAAATCACACTTCCTGATTTTCTGCACGATCAGCAACCGGTAACCGTAAAGCTCAAAAAGGAATTAAGTGCGCAAAAGAATGCTGAAGTCTATTACCGAAAATCAAAGAATCATCACCTTGAGGTAAATAAATTAAAAGAATCCATTGCGCGGAAAGAACAGGAAGAAGTTAAGCTCAACCACGCTATCGAACAAGTAAGTAATGCACCCGACTTAACTACCCTCCGGCAAATTATTTCTCATTCCGGGCTCAACAACAGCGTTGCACAGTCAACAACCGCAACGCTTCCCTATCACGAAGTTGAATTCCAGGGCTATAAAATCTGGATTGGGAAAAATGCAAGGAACAACGATGTACTTACTTTGAAATACACGTATAAGGAAGATTTATGGCTGCACGCCAAAGATGTTGCCGGCTCGCATGTGGTCATCAAGCATCAGGCTGGTAAAAAAATTTCAAAAGAAGTAATTGAGCGGGCCGCCCAATTGGCGGCATATCACTCCAAACGAAAGCATGAATCACTTTGCCCGGTTACCGTTACTCCAAAAAAATTTGTGCGCAAGCGCAAGGGCGATCCGCCCGGTACGGTAATCGTTGAGCGTGAAGAAGTGATTATGGTTGAACCGGCTGCCTGAGTTTTCTTTTTCGTCTTCGGGCGTAAAACAGTTTAAATACTTCCATCACCACTATAATGGCCGATGCAGAAAGCAACAGGTTAAACCATTCCAGCCAGCTAACCGGCTCTATTCTCAACAAGCCCTGCATGAAGGGAATTTGCATGGAAAGAATGTGAATACCCTGAGCTGCTACAATGGCGATCAACAACGCATAATTGCTAAAGAACGGAATGGAGAATATGGATGAACGTTCCGAACGGCAATTCAGTACATGGAAGTTCTGCAAAAGTACCATCAACAACAAAATAATGTTACGGGCATAGGCCTCATCATAGTTAAGGTTGTTGAGCAGGTGAAACCATAAGCCAAACGTAAGGAACGTCATTATCGATCCTGCAACCAGCGTTTGTGAAACCATCAGCCGGTCGAAGATGCCCTGTTTTGGATTGCGGGGCGGTTCATTCAACAAATATTTTTCACCTTTTTCAAAAGCCAGGGCAATATCCTGTGCGCCATTCGTGACCAGGTTAAGCCATAACAGTTGCACAGGTAAAAAGGGCAACGGCAATCCGGTACCGAGCGCCAGAAAAACCATCATGATTTCGGCCGCCCCGGTGGAGATCAATAAATAAATGATTTTCCGAAGGTTGCCGTACGTGTACCGCCCCTCTTCAATGCCGGCTGCAAGCGAAGCAAAATTGTTGTCTGTTACGATAATGCTTGAAGCTTCTTTAGCCACATCACTGCCGTACCCCATGGCCACACCAATGTCGGCAGTTTTTAATGCAGGCGCATCATTAACCCCATCGCCTGTTACCGCCACAAAGTTTCCCTGCTGCTTTACGGCCGCAACAATTTGTTGCTTTTGTAACGGACTTACACGTGCAAAAACCGTTATGCCAGCCAGGCGTTTGGTAAATTCTTCATCCGCATCGTTTTGTCTGAGTCCGAGTTTATCCCCGGTTATGACTTCACTCATAGAAGAAGCAATCCCCAATTCTTGGGCAATTGACAAAGCAGTAGCCGGATGATCGCCTGTAATCATGGCCACCTGGATATCGCCTTCATGGCAAAAGGTTATAGCCTGCTTAGCCTCAGGTTTTACAGGATCGATCAAGGCGGCAAGACCAAGAAACGATAACCCCTGCAAGTCAAGGTTTTTATGTACATCGCCAGCAGCCACTGCCAACACCCGGTAACCCTGCAAAGCAAGTTTATCGGCTTGATCCATTATCGCTTGAACATTAACCTCACTGCATAATTCGAGGATCGACTCAACCGCGCCTTTTGCGGCTGCAACGCTTCGGGCGTCCTCCGCACGATATAACACAGCCGCATATTTTCTTTCCGATTCAAATGGAATTTCTTTGATTACGGTTACCTGGTTACGGATGCTTTGCGGATCCAGTCCGGCTTTCCACGCCAGCGCCAGGAAGGCCACATCAATGGCATCGCCCTGGTGCAGCCACGTTTCATTTTTTCTCACCAGGTCGGCTTCATTGCAGAGTGTTGCAGCTTCAATGAAACGACTAAGCATCCTGGTAGGCTTAACTGCCTGTCCGTGTTCGTCTACCAGTTCACCTTCACCATTATAACCGGCTCCGGAGACATCATACTGAGATGATCCATAC
>CAZOYJ010000305.1:0-3452 GCA_964583905.1 uncultured Roseivirgaceae bacterium | reverse complement strand
GGTTCAGGCTCAACCTGCTATCGACCTGTTTACCGTTTCAGGTTTTTCGGGTATGCCTGCTGCGTATTACCAACCGCTAACCGGAAAGGCCAGGGAGTCGGGCAGCCTGATCAATTTGAAATTACCAATTGTGACAAGCCAAAAAACTATTTGGTATAATGACCTCACTTACTCCAGGTACACCATCACCACCGATCTTGATCCGAAACCCGATGATCAACTCACCGCAATCCGGTTACATGCATTTATTTTTCAAACGGGTATTGTGCGTAAACTGAATGATCGAAACGGGATTCAGTTCCTGGTGGTTCCCCGGTACACAACCGACTTCAATGGAGGCGATCGTAAAAACTGGCAGTTAGGCGCCATTGCCCTGTACGAACATCGCGCACACGAACGGTTGATGATGCGCTATGGTACGATGTACAATGGAGAATTATTCGGCCCGTTGCTGGTGCCATTGGTTTACCTGGAATGGACGATCAATAACCGCTGGAACATTGCGGGATTGATGCCTATCAATTTAAAAGTTAATTACACGCTAACCGAGCGGTTGATAACCGGGTTCAGTCATTTTGGGTTTATCACCACCTACCGGTTAGGACAAGAAGAATTCAAAACGAATTACATTGAACGAAACAGCCTTGATGAAACCGTGTTTGTGCGGTGGAAGATGATGGGAAATCTGCACCTCGAAACCCGGGTCGGCTATTCGTTCAGCCGTGTTTACGAGCAATACGAAGAAAATCAAAAGATGGATTTACGCATTGCCCTGATCCGGATAGGTGATCATCGCGAATTGAGGAATGTAAATTTTATCAACGGGCCCATTGCCTCCATTAGGTTAGTATATGCCTTGCCGATTGATAAAAAAAAACGGACCATAACAGCCCGCTTACTTTTGGTGTCCAACTCAAAAATGTAAATGCGAGACCACAGGATTTTTAAACGGATCGAACACAGAAAAAATCGAAGGCTTTTTGATTTCTTTGGCCTCTTGGCAATTTGGCAGATGGCTTAGAATTTTCGTTATTCACTGATTCTAAACCAGGCAGCTTATGCATGACACGTCATCCGATGAAGGTCTCAAACGTGTAATTGGCGTACGATCCCTTGCGATTAATGCGGTTAACCTGACAGTAGGTGCAGGGATATTTGCCCTGCCGGCTGTAGTTGCCTTTCATTTGGGGCCTTCAGCTTTTTGGGCGTACCTGATTTGTGCAGGGTTGCTGACGCTCGTGGTTTTATGTTTTGTGGAGATCGGCACCAAGGTGGTTACAACCGGTGGTGTCTATGCGTATGCGGAAGAAGCCTTTGGCCCGTTGATTGGATTTTTAATCAACACGCTTTATTGGTTAGGGTTCACAACCCTTTCGGGTGCGGCTGTAGCCAACGTCATGGCCGATAATCTTTCGGTTCTACTTCCCGGATTGTCGACCCCAATTTATCGTACACTTTTTTTACTGGCCGTATATGGTGGCCTGGCCTGGATTAATGTTATCGGCAGCAAGGAAAGTTCCGTGTTTGTTTCGGGTATTACCGTGTTGAAACTTCTGCCGTTGTTGTTGCTGATTGGTGTAGGCATTGCGTATGTTGATGTGGATAATCTCACTCAACAGTTTAGGCGAGGGCGCGCTGATTTTATTTTTTGCTTTTGGCGGAGGCGCAGAATGTACCCTTTCAGCTTCAGGTGAAATCAAAAATCCCAAGTACACCATTCCCCGCGGATTGCTGCTCGGCATTCTGGTGGTCTTTCTGATTTATTTGGCTATCCAGGGTGTAGCCCAGGGTGTGCTTGGTTCCGCCCTTGCTCAGCAAAAGGAGGCCCCGCTTGCGGCTGTGGCCGAAATCGTGTTGGGTTCATGGGGTATGGTTTTCATGACCATCGCGGCAGTTGTATCCTGTTTCGGATTGATTAGCGGTGACTTGTTTGTATCCTCGCGCATGCCGTATGCGGCTGCACGTGACGGCCTTCTTCCGGCCTTTCTGGCCAAACTACATCCAAAGTTTGCAACGCCTTACGCCTCCATTATCCTCTATGCGGCCGTTGGATTTCTTTTCGCCATATCCGGAGGATTCCGGCAGTTGGCGATCTTATCCAGTGCTTCAATTTTACTTATTTATGTGGGAGTAATTGCGGCCACCATTCGCCTGAGAAAGGTAAACGTTGAGGGCGCTTACACCAACCCCGGAGGCATGACCATTCCTATACTGGCCCTCATGGGCACCACATGGTTTCTGTATCACCTGGCGTTAAATGAAATTTTAGCGGCAGGTATTTTCCTGATTTTTTTCAGTGGAGTTTATTTTTTTATGGTACGAAGGCACTAACAACTGTTTGTTTATCAAATATTTTGGATCGAATGAATTATTGTACAGGGGAGAGGTCGTAATTTTGATTCCGAAAATTTCGTTATGAGTCAGCAGCCTTATTCAGTCATCACAGCCAGTGGAAGCTATATTCCTACCGAACGCATTACCAGCGAATATTTTCTGAACCATACCTTTTACGATTCGGGTGGGAAGGTGCTGGATAAACCGAACGAAGAAATCATCCGGAAGTTCAGCGACATTACGGGTATTCTGGAACGCAGGTATGTTACCGATAACCTGGTGGCCTCCGATATTGGTTCCTTTGCCGCTGCCGAAGCGCTGCAATCGGGTCTAGTGGATGGCGAAACACTCGACTACATTATTGTGGCGCACAACTTTGGCGATGTGCGGGCCGATAACCGCAGAAGTGATTTTGTGCCGTCATTGGCTTCGCGTGTCAAAATGCAATTGGGAATTAAAAACCCGGATACGGTTTGCTATGATCTTCCGTTCGGTTGTGCCGGCTGGCTGCAGGGGGTAATACAGGGTGATTTTTACATCCGGTCAGGATTGGCAAAAAAAATTTTGGTGGTAGGCGCAGAAACGCTTTCGCGGATTTGTGATCCGCACGATCGCGACAGCATGATTTATTCCGATGGAGCGGGTGCGGTTGTTTTGGAAGCCCGGATGAGCGATACACCCATTGGTATCCTGGCGCATAAAGCGCATACCAATGCCGGTGATTTTACCTACGTATTGAAAATGGAGCCTTCCTACAATCCGGATTACCCGGGTAATGATCTGTTTTTAAAAATGCGTGGTCGCGCACTCTATGAGCATGCCCTTAAAGAGGTTCCACCTGTAATTAAAGCGTGCATTGAAAAAGCGGGTATAGAGCTGAAGGAAATTGACAAAGTGCTGATCCACCAGGCTAATAATAAGATGGATGAGGCAATTCTGAAGCGATTATTCATTGAATGTGGCGTTGCTCCCATTCCTGAAAACATAATGCCCATGACGATTTCGTGGCTGGGCAATAGTTCAGTTGCAACTGTGCCAACTCTTTACGATCTGATTGCAAAAGGAAAGATGGAGGGCCATCAACTTGAAAAAGGAAGCGTAATTGTGTTGGCGGCCGT
>CAZOYJ010000304.1:0-3473 GCA_964583905.1 uncultured Roseivirgaceae bacterium | reverse complement strand
TTCACTCAATTGAGTGGCATCAAGTGCCAACGAAATATCTATGGTACTTCTTTCACCAATAGAAATTTCCTGAGTTTGTAATCCGATAAAGGAAAATACCAGCGAACCACCTGATGAAGGTACCGATAAGGAATACCGGCCATCAGAGTCGGTTGCGGTACCGACCGTAGAACCTTTCAGCACTACGTTTACTCCTGGTAATGGGGAACCATCTTCAGATGATGTCACTTTACCAGAGACTGTGCGATCCTGTGCCCATGCATCGCCTGCGGCAAAGATCAACAACAATGAACTTAATAGTAAAAGTCTCTTCATTTTGTTTAAGTTTAGGTTTATACTCTTAGTAAAATATTCCCTAACATATAACAAAATAGTATTTTGGAAAAGAGTCTATAAAAATAATTTTTATACAGTCAAGCTTCTTTATACAAGTGTTTTAAACTATTGGATTGGAAAGATGCCAATTATTCTATGGTAAACTCAATTCTCCGGTTCAATTGCCTGCCCTCTTCCGTTTCGTTGGAGGCTTTGGGTTGGGTTTGCCCATAACCTACCCATGAAATTCGTTTTGCGTCTAAACCATTACTTACCAGGTAATTAAATACGGATTGAGCCCGTTTTTCCGATAATTGTTGATTGTATACGGCATTGCCAGTGTTATCAGTATGTCCACTGATCTGGATTCTGATGTGGGGGTTTTCAGCTAGAAAACGCAGGATCTTTTGAAGTTCGGTAACGGAGGTTTCCTCTAGTTCATGTTTATCGGTATCAAAGAAAATGTTGTTCAACACCACCCTTGAGCCCTTTGAGGCCGGAGCAAGCTGGATATCCATGGATAAGGGCTCAAAATGGGTAACTTCAGAATACCTGAAATTGCTGCTATTAAACAAATACCCTCTCCTATTACTATAGAGTGCATAATCTGATCCTTGATTCAAAATAATCAGGTATTCCCCCGTAAGGGAATCGGATTCAACCATCGATTCGATCTCATTGGAAGCCAGGTTAAACAGCTCAATTCTGGCTTTCAAAGGTTTTCCAGTAAGCTTATCGGTGACTTTTCCACGCACATAATTGCTCTTGTATTTGATCTGTTGTTCTTCGGGTATATGAATTTCATAAATACGGCTTCTTGTCCCCTGGTCGGAAGCATCTTCATGGGAGTAATAGGCTTTTTGCCCATCGGCCGTTATAAATAGAGCAAATTGATCTTCGAAATCATTGATAGGCTTTCCGGCATTAACCGGAACGGACCATCCTGATGAAGTCTTTTCTGATGAAAAAACATCATACCCACCAAAACCTGTATGCCCCTTGGAAGCAAAATATAGTACTTGTCCGTTGGCGTGAATGAAGGGTGAAATTTCATCAAACGCAGTGTTTACCGGTGCCCCCAGGTTGCGGGCCTTCGACCATTCTCCCATTTCATTTTGCTGCGAAACCCAGATGTCGCGCCTGCCTAATCCGCCACGCCTGTCGGAAACAAAGTAAAGGGTGCGACCATCGGCAGATAATGCAGGCTGAGATTCCCACTCCGTTGAATTAACATTTGGGCCCAAATTGACCGGAACAGACCATTCATCGCCCACTTTTATACTCTGATACAGATCACAACTTCCAAAACTCTGTCTGCCTACACACGATGTAAAAATCAGCTTCCTTCCATCGGCAGAAATTGTACATGTGCCCTCATTTAAGGAGGAGTTTATATTCTTCGAAATGGATTCGGGCGCTGTCCATCGGCCTTGTTTATCCTTTCGGGAAATAACAAGATCTTCATCATGCTCTGCTCCATTGCCAAGCCTTCGGGTGAAAATTAATTCCTGCTGATCGGCAGTAAGAACAGGAAAGTATTGCAGCGCAAAGCGGTTAACGGTATCGCTTAACACACGAAGGCGATAGTTGGAATTAACGGCTTCATTGGCCTTTCCGAATTGCGCACTTTTTAGCAATTGCTCCGCCTGACTGATCTTCTGCCTGTTTTGATTTTCTATGCGAAGAAAATCAGTCAGTCGAGCAATGGACTGTTCATACTGCCCCGTAATGAGGTACGCTTCCCCGAGATCAAACCAATACACCTTTTGTTTCCGGACATCCGTGGTGAGGGATAACCCTTTGTCAAAATTTGAAATTGCCGTGGCGTAATTTTTTGTGGTCATGTATACCAACCCTAACCGGTAATATGCTTCCGCAAAATTTTTATCTCTTTCAATAGCCTGATTTAACAACCGAATGGCTTCGGTATGTTGGCCGCGCACACGGAAATTGTCGGCCTGTTCGTATAATTCAATTGCTTTTTTTGATTTCGTACTTAGGGGAACCTGTGCCTGCGTTTCAACCAAAACGAATACGACTGCCAACCACATCCAAAACGCTACTCCCTTCATGAATTGTAAAACCATGGTTAAAACTAAAAAACAATCTGTGTTACTGAAAGCTCGGGCCCATCAAACCGAAGTAAAGCATTGATCAATCGTACATGAGAAAACGCTAAAACATCATCAACATGTATTGCGGCTTCCTTTATTTTACCGTGATCCAGCAAATATTGACGGTACGTTCCTTTTAACAGCGGTTGCGATGGGGTATACCATGTTGATCCATCAAGAAAAATAAGATTCGCGTAATACGAATCGGTAATGAAATCGTTTTTTACAATGATGATATCATCACAATCACCGCGTTGTGCAAAGGCTTTAGTTAGGGTAGAGCGATCCTCATATTTAAAGGCATATTCGATTGAAGTGGAGTAAATGATTTTCAAGCGCGTAACAGGCTTGATGCTATACGGAGTAAAGGTTACCTGACACATGGTGTTGTCATACACCAACCTGCATTTATACAATCCATCTGTGGGAAAGGAAAGTGACTTCAGGTAATCGTTGAGCACGATGTGATTCGGTTTTCCAAACACATCACGGAATGCTGCATCCATCCGATCCTGGTGATAATCAAGATTGGCGAAGACTCCGTTTTCCAACCTAATGGATTCAATCAACCGGGACATATATTTTATCCAATGCTTCGTTATATTCCAGGGCCGCAACACTTTGGGTTGTAATGCCCCCACCGCTGCGGTAAAAATATTGGCTACCTTCCTTTTCGATGTACCGGATCATCACTCCGCTGTCCAGGTTTTTACCGTCATAATAGCCAAATACACCTGTGTAGTAGCCACGATCTTCCTGCTCCGCCTCTCGAATGATTTCCAATGTTTTACATTTTGGCGCACCACTTACCGAACCAGCCGGTAACAACGCTACCAGAATATCGCCTAATCGGGATGGATAATCGGGTGCAAGATCACCTACTACTTCAGAACTTACCTGTAGCAAATTTTTTGTTTGTGTTTTTATTTCGTCCAGGTACCGGAAACGTGCCACATGTACCTGTGTGGCCACCTGGCTTAAATCATTCCTGATCAGATCAACAATGGTAACATGTTCGGCCATTTCCTTCACATCCTGTAAAAT
>CAZOYJ010000303.1:0-3480 GCA_964583905.1 uncultured Roseivirgaceae bacterium | reverse complement strand
TTCCGTATTCCGGATTGTCTATGGAAAACCGCAGAGTACAAGGTAAATGCACCAAGGTCACGGAGCGTTAACTTTTGCTATGAATTGCCCTGACCCCGTAGGGGTCATATGTTTGTAGCAAAATCAATTCCCATGAATTCCGACCCTGTAGGGGTCGTATGTTACCCTGCCCATGTTGGAGTTCTTCTCCAACATGAAGTCCGTAAAATATTTTACCATGAGTTCATCAAAACCCGAACGGCTCACACCACCGCCAGCACCCGTGCCGAACCGGCATGCCGCACCTGTTCAATTGTTCCGTTCGCACCCGGCTGACCATACCGGATGCCCACACTCAACATCAGACTGAACTCCGCATCGGGTGGGGGTTGCGCCAGGCTTAAACCCAGGAACGTAACTTCGGCCGGTGCTTGGGCTACCCGGGCCACAGGCATTGCCAAACTTGCAACTAACTTGAATGATTGATTTAACAAATTAGAAAAATTGCTGCATACCGGAATGTAAGGGCGGCATTACCTTATACCGGTTGAAGCTCCATTTTTCTACATTCTTCTGCACACGTGCGGCAGGCTTCTGCACATTGTTTGCAATGTTCGGAATGAGAATGCTTTTCACATTCTTCTGCACACGTATCACAAATTTCAGCGCACAGCGTACAAAACTTGTTTACAAATGCCATGGTGTGCTCATCCGCTCTTGCCATAAATGCGGCTGCCGTTCTGCACATGTCTGCACAATAGCGTTCAAGCTCAATACATTTAGCATACATCTGTACATCTTTCTCGTGTAAGCAAGAAGTTGCACAGTGTTCGCATTCAGCCGCGCAATCATTGCAGGCTTCAATACAGTTTTTGAATTTTTTGTGGCTCATACTAATTGGTTTATTAACGTGTTAAATTATTTTATAAATAAGTTTTCATAACATGCAAAGGCACTTACAGGATTCACCTACTCATTTTTCGAATGCATTCTAATGCCACTCCCTGAGACTCGGGGATTACACCAGTTACTACCACGCCATTTTCACTACCGCTGTGTTACCAGGAAAGTGGCCATGGTCCTGAATGAATGCTTATCTTCTTCTACGTGACCTGAAAAACATTCCAAGTACCACAAGTACAATTATCAAAACCCACCATCCATAGTGTATCCCCATAAAACCGTAATCTCCATGATCCATCATAACGTTATGTTTTATATTCGATTAACTTATTATCAATATTATTGCTTGTAGCTATCTTCCGAATAAAGATGCCTTATTCTTAAAAAGAAATAGTTACACAAGCTGTGAAAGGAGTTATATAATTCACACCCTTAAGTGCATGTGCTACGATCAAACTAAAAAGGGTGGTGTCTTTACCTCACCGTGTAACCAAACCAGCGGTTTATCCATATTGCTTCACACAGCAAAGATATGTCATATATGACATATCTTCAATTGGGCTACACATTAACTTCTCAGGACACGGTTACCAGAATATTATCCTACATGACCTATTAACTTGTTCAGAGCTGTCTCTGCCATTCAGCGGGACGATACAGGCTTTGTCCTGTTTTTTCCAAAAAGCATTTGTTACAATGATCTTTTTTCCTTGCACGAAAAAACTCAGGAAACGATGCGGCTGGGGCTTAAATGCGTAAACCTTATCACCTTCATTTCTAAATTTTTTTATGTCGCTGATCTTTCCGATTTCACCCATCATTTTGAACAGCATTAAAACCTGTATTTGATCATCTCGATCAAGCTCAAGATAGTATTCGCGTGCTTGGCTGTCGCCTTTTGGATATCCTGAAAAATCGGTTGTAGCTAAAATGTCGACTTTGTGTTACACTGTAAATAATTGCAGGGTTGCAAAACAACCCGCACCAATCATCACGACCCTACACAACCAAATTTGATCCAGCTTAATTTGAACTTCCCTTTTTATGTTGTTCTTCCATACCTTTCTTTTAAAACATGATAGATAACCCGCCACCGCCACCAAAGCGATTGTCATAGCTTGCCAATAATGAAAAATTCTTTGACAGCATGTATTGTGCACCGGCACTCCAAACAATTTCTTCCTTAAAATTTTGACCTGCCTCCAGGTTATTTACCAATCCGGCATCAAACTGATATTCGTAATACCCAAAGACTAAGAACTTTGGAAATACCATGAGCGAACGTCCAATTCCTACCCTAGTTCGTAGTTTATTATCCACTCGTAAATCAACATTGAACATGTAAGGAGTAAACCATCGGATACCAGCCACAGCTATCGGGTTCATCTCATCCAAGTTATTTCTAGTCGTATTTTCAACATTAACACCTCCGAAAATCCGCATATAATCGTAGAGAAAATACTCATATGACAATTCAGCTTCCAGATTTTGATTCCATCCATATTCCATGGATAGATTGAATTGATTGCGAATATTTGAAGTAGTCAGGTTTATGGTTGTATTGTTTGATGCTACATCTGACGTTCCCCACGAATAAAATTTATTGGTTTCATGAACCAGTTTGGAAATTGGATAGGCCTCCATTCTTGGGTCTCTTGGAGTATCATAACTAATTACTCTGTTCATTCCGCCCATCATATGGTAAAGGATATGACAATGAAAGAACCAATCGCCATATTCATTCCCATAAAATTCAATGGTCACTTTTTGCATAGGAGGTACGTTGATGGTGTGTTTCAAAGGAGAATATTCACCATTTTCATTGATGACACGAAAAAAATGACCATGCAGGTGCATGGGATGGTGCATCATCGTCAGGTTATTGAGGGTCATTCGTGTAACCTGGCCGTCTTCAATCTTTATTTTATCGGTCTCTGAAAGCGGAATGCCATTCATGCTCCAGATATACCGGTTCATGTTGCCTGTCAGGTTAAGTAGAATTTCCTTGACTGGAACTTCCCTTTCATAAGATGTCTTTTCAGTTGATTTGAGGTACTTGTAATTGTATTCTGCAAACATATTCATACCTGACATGTCCGACATTTGATGATCTGAATGATCCATTTCGGGAGATTTTTCTTCAGACATATCCATAGCAGAATGATCCATCTTTTTATCTTCAGCTTTTTTCCCGTTCATATCCATGCCCTGCATTTCATTTTTCTTACTGTTACCCATTTGCAGGCCCCATTTTTCCGCCATCTTTTTGGGATCCACTTTATTTGGTCTGAACTTAAGTGCAGGCGCTCCCATGCGCATATCCATTTTTGACATTTTCATCATCATGCCAATTTTATCAGGCCGGGGTACTTCCGCAGCCGCTAAAGTTTTTCCTTCTCCTAAATATGCAGACGTTTTTCCTGAACCATCCTGGGCAGTGGCTCGGAATTCGATTTTACCGTTTTCAGGAATGGTCACAATAAAATCATAGGTTTCTGCTATGGCAATGAAGATCTTATTGCGCTTTACCGGTACTACATTTTGACCATCTGCCGCAACCAGCGTTGGATCACCACCGCCAAAGGTCATCCAAAATTG
>CAZOYJ010000302.1:2775-3482 GCA_964583905.1 uncultured Roseivirgaceae bacterium | reverse complement strand
AGAAATCTATTGATGTGTTAAACACGCTTATCGAAATTAATAACGATCGGATTGAAGGTTATGAAACAGCCTCTAAGGAAACAGACGAATCCGATTTAAAATCTCTTTTTGCTCAATTGGCGCAAACCAGTCATGAGTGTAAAAATGAGCTCGTGGCCGAGGTGAGAGCGCTAAGCGGCACACCTGAAGAAGGTACAAAAGTTTCCGGAAAATTTTTCAGGGTATGGATGGATGTAAAAGCGGCACTTACCGGCAAGGACCGGAAGGCTATTCTGAATTCTTGCGAATACGGAGAAGATCATGCTGTGGATACGTACAAGGAAGTACTGGAAAATGATGCACATGAATTAACCTCCGATCAGATAGCTATGATTGAGGAACAATATACCTTGATAAAAGCGGATCATGATACGGTAAAGTCGTTGCGTGATTCATTAGTAGAAGCGGATTAACTCAAGTGGAAGAGGTTGTCAGAAAGTCATAGCGGAAACCTTCGCGAGACCATGGAGGCAAAATGATTTTACTACAGCCTCTTCCCTACTATACATATACACTTATTTATGAATACAATTTTCAAAGGATTGCTCGCAGGATATGGCGCTAAAAAACTTGGCGGAGGATGTTTCGGAACCATCTTGGTTTTCGTTATTATTTGGATTGTGCTAGGGCAATGCAGCTAAACGCTGTATCGTGCGTGCCTCCTGTTG
>CAZOYJ010000302.1:0-2765 GCA_964583905.1 uncultured Roseivirgaceae bacterium | reverse complement strand
ATCTACCATTCTATTCACTTCTCAAACTATTCACTGGATTAGCCAGTGCTGCTTTAAGGGATTGCCAGGAAACGGTAATCAAGGCAATGAACATGGCCAACGCTCCAGCCATTACCAGTACCCACAGGTTGACTTCCTCATGATAAGCAAAATTGTCAAGCCATTGATTCATGGCATACCAGGTTATCGGTACGGCCACTATGAAGCCGATGACTACAAGTTTTAGGAAATCTTTGCTGAGCAGTGCCACGATATCTAGTGCAGAAGCTCCCAACACTTTGCGCATACCAATCTCTTTTGTGCGTTGTTGTGCTGTGAAGGCCACTAAGCCGAGTAATCCCAGACAGGCAATGAAGGTGGCCATACCTGACGCCACACTAAATAACTTTGCGAAACGCTGATCATTTTTATATTGCTGGTCAAACGATTCATCGGCAAAAGCATAGTGAAAAATGTTTCCTGGAAACTGCGCTTCATACAGGGTCTTGATATTGTCAATAACCGCTGTTGCCTCATCGACAGACAATTTAGCAGAGATATAACGCCCGCTAGAGGTGTATCCAAACACAATGTTTTGTCTTGCTTCATGAGCAGAAGACCAGTTGAAGTCCTTGTAAACCCCTATAATCTGTGCGCGATTATCGCCAACGAATAATAGTTCATCAACAGCATCCGCAGCTGAAGCATAACCCAGCGACTTTGCTGCCGTCTCATTCACCATCACTTTCCACGGAGCATCCGGATCGTTTGTTAAGGTAACGTCTTTAAATTCTTTTCCTGCAACAGGTGTAAGTCCGTATACCCTGGCAAAGGTACTGTCGATATAGGTTGCGACTCCGCGTATGGCGGCAGAAGGATCATCCGTGCTCTTGCGAATAGCGGCACCGTTCCAATTAAATCCGCTGCCCGGTACTGTGGATGATCGTGCAGCTTGTATCACACCAGGAATGGTATTGACGTGTTGAATAAAAGTTTCCGTGACCAGTGCAAGGTTTGTATTTTCCGGTAGCACGCGTGGTGAACGGATGGTCAACACTTTTTCCAGGTTGAGACCCAGGTCCATGTCACGCATGAAATTTAACTGATTAATCACCGTAGCTGTGCCTGCCACCAAAACAATGGAGGCTACAAACTGAATAACCACCAGGCTTCTTCGCAACCCCAGATGAGTGCCCAGGAAGGTTGCACGACCTTTCAGTACTGCAGCAGGCTTGAATGATGAAAGTACTAAGGCAGGATATACTCCTGCCAGCAAGGTGCTTCCGAGAATGGTGAGGGAGAATGCCATCCAAAAGCGGGGATTCATCCACATGCCTATCGAGAGTTGAGTTTCTATCATCTCATTCACTACAGGCATTAAAACAGCGGCAAACATTAGTGCCAAAGCGGCTGCTGTAAAATTGGTGAGTGCTGACTCCGACAAAAATTGAACTACCAATTGCGAGCGCTTTGCTCCCACTGTTTTTCGCACACCTACTTCCCGCGACCGATTAACAGCGCGTGAGGTGGCAAGGTTGATGTAATTCACCAAGGCGATAATGAGGGTGATAAGGCCTACAACCAGAAAGAAATAAACCGTTCGATAACTTCCGGTAACGATGTTCCCCGCAGCTAATATTTCCGAATTCAGGTAAATATCGGTGAGGGCTTGTGCGTTGAGTGCTCCGGTATACCCTTGCTGGGTGAGTATATCACCCCGATGATGCAGGTAAATGGCTGTCATTTTTTTCTCTACGGCAGACCGATCCGAGCCGGGTAGTACGTGAATAAAGGTGGTGAAGTTATTCCAACTCCATCCTCCTTCCGGCTCCGTTGCATAATAGGATCCCCTCAACAAATCTTCCATCGGCAACAACACATCAAATTTCATGTGCGAATTGGAGGGCACATCTTTAAATACTCCTGTTACGGTGAAAGCTTTCTCCACGATACCTGTTACCTGAAGTACCTCTCCGGTAGGATTATCGTTGTTAAAATATTTGCGGGCCGCTGATTGGGAGATTAAAATAGTGCCGGGCTCAAGTGCGTTGTTAAAATCTCCTGATACAAGCGGGAACGTAAACATCTTCAGAAAGTCTTTGTCCACATACAAAAGACCATCATCTTCAAATACGTTTTCAGGATGCCTGGCATCGAAGAGTACAGCATCATCGGAATGAACGCGTGTGATGCCAATGATTTCAGGAACACCTTCTTTTAACACGGGTGTGAGGGCTTGAGCGGTGAAAGCATGACCTGCATCCATGGTTTGCCCTTTCTGTCCGTATGCCTGAAGAAGACGGTAAATATTATCTTTCTCGTGATGGAAGCGATCGTAACTATATTCAAAGGCAACGAACTGAAAGATTAACAGACAGCATGTCATCCCAATGGAAAGTCCGATGATATTGATAATGGAAAAGCCCTTATTGCCAATCAGGTTTCTATAGGCTATTTTGAAATAATTTTTATACATACTGTATGAATCAGGTTGATACGAATTTCTAAACGACTTGATAAAATCCGGTCTGAAGTATCGGATTACACTAAAGGCGAATTTCCACTTTGCTTTACGCGGACTCCTTTCATATTCTTTTTTGAAAACTTCAATCAGATCTCCCTCTATCTCTTCGATATAATCTTCGCGGCAAAACCAGCGAAGAAACGCCAATGCTTTCTTTGGCGGCTGCATCATCCGAAAGATATTTTTGGAATTTGCTTGTAGATGCTGCTTCTCAATTCATACTGGGCATCCAACATTTTTTTGCCCAGTGCGGTAATCACGT
>CAZOYJ010000301.1:0-3499 GCA_964583905.1 uncultured Roseivirgaceae bacterium | reverse complement strand
GTTTAGGTTTAGGTAAAACAAAAAAGTCCCGGGGCGCGGGACTTTTTTGCATTTAGGCGTTTTTCTATTACACCCACCCTTTACCTTGGCTTCAGATTAAAAAAATTTAATCTGGCCTTATGAAACTTCCGGCCGGTATTGCCTACCTTACTGTATAAGCAAGCAAACCTATGTGCCGACTAATGGCCTATAAAGGCACGCCCATCCTGATGGATGAGCTCCTGTTCAAACCCAATAACTCCCTAATCAACCAAAGCATCAGTGCCCGCGAACTGGAAGAACCGCTTAACGGTGACGGTTTCGGGTTGGGCTGGTATAACCCCGAAATCAGCCATGAGCCGGCTACATTCGTTTCGCTCAACCCGGCATGGAGCAACCGGAACCTGAAGAGCCTGGCACCAAAAATAAGAACCGAATGCCTGCTTGCCCACGTGCGGGCCGCCAGTGTGGGCGAAGTGTCAGAAGCCAACTGCCACCCCTTTCAGTACCGGCAATGGCTGATGGCTCACAACGGTGGGGTTGAACATTTTGCGCGGATCAAGCGGAGTTTGCGCTCCGGACTTAGCGATGAACTCTATAATTGGATCAAGGGCCAAACCGATTCGGAGCACCTCTTTGCCTTTCTGATCAACCGGCTGAAACAAAGTTCCGCCATAAATTCGGATGCTGTTACCGAAGCCTTCGAATACACCTTTCACCACCTTAAGGAACTGATGACCCGGCACGGCATTCACGAAGAAGCGTATTTGAATATGGTGATCACCAATGGTCATTTTATCGTGGCCACACGTTTTGTAACCGACCCGAAAGAAGAACCACTAACCTTATATCACTCCGAAGGAAGCCGGTATGTGGTGGAAGATGGCATCACGCGTATGGAAGCCCCGCAAGATGACGACATGGCTGTATTGGTGGTATCGGAAAAACTTACCGATGGCGATCACTGGACTATGATCCCAAAAAATCACTTTGTCATCGTTGAGCCCGATCTGAACGTGCGGATTAAACCCATCAAAGCCTGACCTGAATTTTGGTGCCCTTCCGCAACTTGTTTAGCTTCGTCACAAATTTTTACGCGTGGAGAATGACGTTATCATTATTGGTGGAGGAATTGTTGGATTGGCCACCGCCTACCAATTGCTGCAGCAAAAACCCGGGCTCAAACTAACGCTCCTGGAAAAGGAAGATTCATTAGCCCGGCATCAAACGGGTAATAACAGTGGTGTAATTCATTCCGGGCTATACTATAAACCGGGCAGTCTGAAGGCTACCAACTGCATCCACGGCTATAACCTGTTGATCGATTTTTGCCAAAAGGAAAGCATTCCTTTTGAATTGTGTGGCAAGATTGTAGTAGCTACCGAAAAGGAACAACTTCCGGTGTTGGAAAACCTCTTTATCCGCGGTCAGCAAAACGGCTTAACCAATCTTCAAAAACTTAAAGCGGATCAATTAAAAGAATACGAACCCCATGTAACCGGCCTGGCAGGCATCCATGTTCCGCAAACCGGCATTGTGGATTTTAAATTAGTTGCTGAAAAATATGGCGAATGCATCCATCGCTTGGGTGGTGAAATTAAACTGGGTGAAAAAGTAATCGGCATCAAAAATTCCGGCAACGCTTCACTAGTAGAAACAAAAAAAGGAACCTATTCCGGAAAACTGCTGATCAACTGTGCCGGGTTATATTCCGATAAACTGGCAAGACTCACATCAAAAAATGTAGACGTTAAGATTATCCCCTTCCGGGGAGAATACTATAAACTGAAAAAAGAAAAAGAATACCTGGTGCGTAACCTGATTTATCCCGTACCCGATCCCAACTTTCCGTTTCTAGGTGTTCATTTCACCCGCATGATGAAAGGGGGCGTTGAAGCCGGACCGAATGCCGTGCTGGCCTTTAAGCGTGAAGGCTATACAAAAAGCCAGGTTAACCTTGCCGAATTATTCGAGTCGTTGATGTGGCCCGGATTTCAAAAGGTGGCTGCCAAATACTGGAAAACGGGCATGGGTGAAATGTACCGCTCGTTTTCAAAAGGTGCGTTTACCAAAGCGCTGCAAAAACTGATACCCGAAGTACAACCGGAAGATCTTGTAGCGGGTGGTGCCGGGGTGCGCGCCCAGGCGTGCGACCGAAACGGTGGGTTAGTCGATGATTTTTTGATTCTCGAGGAAGCGCATGTAATCAACGTGTGTAATGCCCCTTCCCCGGCTGCCACTTCATCGTTGGCTATTGGTGAAACCATCAGCAAGCTGGTGCTGAACCGATTGGGGTAACCCATCAGTAACCATCCGAATACTCATTTCTTCTGACCGGCCTGAAAATCCGGAAAACGATTCCGCCCTGAACACCCCAGATCTCAATGGTGTTATAATATTTCTGATACACTCCGCCCACCGAAATATTTCCGTGCAGCGAGCCGGCCGAGAAAAGCTGATGCTGATATTGAACGCTGAATTCCCTTCGCGGATTGACCCCCGTATCCCAATCTTTTGAAAAGCGATATTCAAACAAAATTATTTTCGACTGATCGGGTGCATGAACGCCCAACATAAAAGCCGATTCATTAAACCTGCGGTTAGCGCCAAAGGCCTCCGTCATCATTCCGGTGCCTACACGTAAAGTTATAAACCGGCTGGTGATCAAATTCATCTGGATAATCTGCCAGTCGTTGGTGCGAATGTGCTTATAGCCGTCAATACTTTCTTCAATGAGGTAGTTCATCCGGAAATCCGTAGAGAACAAACCCCAGTTTCCGCGGATGCGCGGCCAAAACAAATAGTAACTTGCTGGTCTTACGCCCCCCTGTACCATCATATCCAACGAAACCATGGAGGGATAACGGGATCGATCTTCGCGCAGCTTGAATCCCTGCCATTGAGGGATGGCATTTATGAATAAGTCGAACATAAACCAACCGCCACCACCACCCGATGATCCCGAACGATCTGTCTTTTCGGAATTGTTTTTTGATTCGGATTTGATTTGGTCGACTTGTGCCGCTGCGGACAGCGAAAGCCAAATCACAAGGATGAAGATGGCAGGGGTTGATTTCATACAAAGTGAGTCAGGGGTAACCTGGTAGAGCAATTATAACGCCAGACTGGGGTCTTATTCATCGCTTTTAATAGCGCTCGCTTCAATTTCCACCAGGTATTCCGGAGCAATCAGGGCCTTTACTTCAACCATGGTGGTAGCAGGCTTTATGGTTCCAAAAAATTCACGGTGTGCCCGGCCAACTTCTTCCCACCGCGAAATATCGGTCACAAAAATCCGGGTCCGGGTAACATCCTTCAGGGCAAATCCAGCCTCCTTCATAACCTTCTCAATCTTTTGAATGATAAACCGGGTTTGTTCATAAACATTATCCTGGCCTATCAATACGCCATCTTCATTGACGGCCACGGTTCCGGTTACCTCCAATTGGTTTCCAACCTGAACGGCTCTTGAATACCCAACAATATCTTCCCATTTGGCACCGGTAGAAAAATTCTTGCG
>CAZOYJ010000300.1:0-3502 GCA_964583905.1 uncultured Roseivirgaceae bacterium | reverse complement strand
ACTAAAACAGCCGGGTTTTCAAAAACCGAAATTCAAACAGCCGACCTGGCCAAAGCGTTGGCGCATCCTGCACGCATAGCAATACTTAAGCATTTGATTGGGATAAAAAGTTGTATTTGTGGCGACATTGTAGATGAACTTCCGCTTTCACAGTCAACCGTATCGCAGCATCTCAAAGAATTAAAAGCAGCCGGCCTGATTAAAGGCAACATCAGCGGAACCAGTGTTTGTTATTGCATTGACGAAAAGAATTGGGAAAAAGCAAAAACCATCCTGAACGACTTGTTTGCAAGTTTCGATGGACAAAACTGCTGTTAAAAAAATTTTAATTAATTCGATCGTAATATTACGATTATTAATACAACGTTAAACTTCATCTTATGGAAACTGCCGATCAATTAAAAGAACTCGTTAAACAGAAATACGGTGAGATTGCCGAACAAAGTAAAAACCAAAATGAAACAAGTTGTTGTGGATCGGCCTGCGGATGCGGTCCCACCGATTACGTGGTGATGGCGGAAGATTACGCCCAACTGTCGGGTTATGTTGCCGATGCCGATCTTGGGCTCGGTTGTGGATTGCCGACTGAATTTGCACACATCCGCAAAGGCGATACGGTGTTGGATCTGGGATCAGGAGCCGGCAACGATGCCTTTGTAGCACGAAGTATTACCGGTGAAACAGGAAAAGTTATTGGTGTTGACTTTACCAACAAGATGATTGAAAAAGCGCGCGCCAATGCCGAGAAGCTGGGATTCAATAATGTTGAATTCAGGCAGGGCGATATTGAAAATTTGCCCGTCAACGATAACGTTGTAGATGTAGTGGTGAGCAACTGTGTATTAAACCTGGTACCCGACAAACCAAAAGCTTTCGCAGAAACATTCCGGGTGATGAAGCCAGGCAGTCACTTCAGCGTTTCCGATATCGTGTTGCAGGGCGGGTTGCCGGAGGGTCTGCAAAAAAGTGCTGAACTGTATGCCGGGTGTGTTGCCGGTGCCATTCAAAAAGAAGAATACCTGGATATTATCAGGAAAGCAGGCTTCACAAACATCACGTTACAAAAAGAAAGGAAAATTACTGTTCCGGATGAAATTCTGGCGGCCTACCTGAATGCGGAAGAATTTGAAAAATATAAATCAGGAGAGACTGGAATTTACAGCATTACCGTATATGCAGAGAAAGCGATGCGGTCAGACAACAACTAACCCAAAAGCAGCTTGCTGCGGACTGATTCAAATTGCTACTAAATGGAAATACACACGACTATGATTCAAGATCAAATTGCATTAGAGAAACTTCAAAAATTTCTCAAAGCCAACAAATTGCCGGCTGATGATCTGGACATGCACCTGACGGTAAAAGGCAAAGTATTTTTTGGCTACTATGAAAATGGAGAGTTGGTTGGGTCGGGTGGATTGGAATTGTATAGCGGCTCAGCTCTGCTCCGATCGGTTGCTGTTAAAGAAACTTACCGCGGCAAAACCCTTGGACAAAAAATCGTGAATGATTTGGTGACCAAAGCAAAAGAATTGAAAATAACCGATATTTACCTGCTTACGGAAACAGCGCGGGATTTCTTTAGCCGGTATGGTTTTAAAGAAGTTGACCGCCATCTCGTACCCGCAGAGGTCAAAGCTTCATCTGAATTCTCGTATGTTTGCCCGGCCTCCGCAGTATGTATGTTTTATAAATTGCAATAAATCTATCCTGATGAAGAAGAGGATCCTTGTTCTCTGTACCGGAAATTCCTGTCGTAGCCAGATTGCACAGGGTTATCTGCAACACTTTGGTGGCGATATGGTAGATGTACGGAGTGCCGGTATCGAGACCCATGGCGTTAACCCCCGCGCCATAGCTATTATGAAAGAAGATGGAATTGACATCTCCTATCATACCTCCAACAACGTGAACGAATATGCAAATGAATCATTCGATTATGTGATTACGGTATGTGATAATGCTCAGGAAAATTGTCCCTACTTTCCTGCTCAAGTCAAGAGACTCCATCATAACTTCCCTGATCCTGCCAAGGTATCAGGTTCAGAAGAGGAAATCATGACCGCCTTCAGAAACGTTCGGGCGTTGATTAAAAAATACGCAAGGGATTTTACAAACCAGTACATTCAATAAGCTACATTCAATCGGCTATAAAAAGCCTACATAAGCCTAAATCTTTTACATTTGGGATTAGTTGAACCCAAATGAAACTCAATAAGTACATCGTAATCGATTTCGATAGCACCTTTACGAAGGTAGAAGCATTTGACCTGCTGGCAGAAATCAGTCTGAAGGACCACCCGGAAGCCGAAGAACGAAAACGAAAGATTAAAGAAATTACGAACCTGGCAATGGAAGGAAACCTTTCCTTTCGCGAATCGCTGGAGAAACGCGTAGCCTTACTAACGCCTAATAAAACCCATCTGAATCAACTTGCCTTAAAACTTAAAGACCTCGTTTCCGAATCGTTTAAGCGCAACCGTGAATTCTTTCAGAAATATGCCGACAACATTTATGTGATCTCCAACGGCTTTCACATTTTCATTGATCCGGTGGTAACCGAATTCGGCATCAAGCCGGAAAACATCCTGGCCAATCGCTTTCATTTTGATGAACGGGGTAATGTGATTGGCTTCGACACCGATAACCCGCTAACCCAAAATCACGGCAAAGCCGAGCAACTCAAGCGCCTTAATTTGCCGGAAGATGTGTATGTGATCGGTGACGGGTATACCGATTACGAAATCAAACATGCCGGCATGGCCAATAAGTTTTATGCCTTCACCGAAAATGTGGAACGCGAAAACATCATTGATAAAGCCGATCATATAACCCCTAGCCTGGATGAGTTTTTATACCTGAATAAACTCAATACCTCCATCTCCTATCCAAAAAACCGCATTCATGTTTTATTACTGGAGAATGTGCATCCCGTAGCCGTAGAATTAATGAAGGATGAAGGATTTAAGGTAGAGACTTACCCGGCAGCCCTTACCGAAGATGAACTGTGCGAAAAAATAAAACAAGTTTCGGTGCTGGGCATCCGGTCTAAAACCCAGGTCACTGAAAAAGTACTTGAACATGCAAATCGCCTTATGGCCATTGGTGCCTTTTGCATTGGTACCAACCAAATTGATTTAAAGGCAGCCACCAAAAAAGGGGTTGCCGTTTTTAATGCTCCTTACAGCAATACACGCTCGGTGGTGGAACTTGCGGTAGCCGAAATGATCATGCTGTTGCGAAACATTGTGGAGAAATCCAATAAGATGCACCAGGGCGAATGGGACAAAACAGCCAGTGGCAGTTTTGAAATTCGCGGAAAAAAACTGGGCATTGTCGGGTATGGTAACATCGGCACCCAGCTTTCGGTATTGGCCGAATCCATGGGCATGAATGTTTTCTATTACGATATTGAGGAAAAACTATCGCTCGGAAATGCCACCCGTTGCAAGACGTTAAAAGAATTACTGGAGCAGGCCGATGTAGTTTCACTGCATGTGGA
>CAZOYJ010000299.1:0-3514 GCA_964583905.1 uncultured Roseivirgaceae bacterium | reverse complement strand
TATCTGCCACACTGATTGAATAATTTCCTTGTGCATCAGAGGCCGTCCCATTACTGGTTCCCTTTTCAAGCACGTTCACGCCCGGAATTGGGCTGCCATCATCGGAAGCGGTGACTCTTCCGGTTACCGTTCTTTGCGCAAAGGAAGCAATGCTTCCCAGCAACAAAAAGACGACCATATACCTGCGGATTGACAGATAAAATTTTGTCATAAGTGATAGGTTAAGTTTACGTGATCAGGTTAACGGCTAAGCAATTTCTTGCTTAACCTTTTTAAATATAGGCAGATTAGCTCCGTATATAAAAGGAAAACACCCTAAAAAGATCATAATTTTTTTTTGGAATCGGTTTCGCAAACGTTTGCGTATTGCAAACAATGATTTTTTTTACCCTCAATTGCCCGTTCAAGGACATCATCGGTACCCGGATGTACACCTTAAAACGGATATAAAGGAAGGGAATAATGTGCAGTAGGCAGCAGGCATCCCATAAATTATCGGGAGGCTACAAGCAGTTGGCAAAAAGCAAAAGACAGTAGGTACGAGGCAATGACCGGCTCAGAAATAGATTGTCTACTAAACTACCGTGCAAGTTTTTTGGTGGCCTCTCCTATTTTAATCTCAATGGGTTCACCCGATTCCAGGAGTGTTTCGGTTCCCTGTTGCGAAACCATTATGCGGATTACTCTTCCTCTGAATTCCAGGCGGAACGAATAGGAATCCCATTGCGAAGGCAGGAAGGGATTTATATGAAGTGTTTTGTCCTTTACGCGCATTCCGCCAAAGCCCTTCACCACACTCAACCACGAGCCCGCCATGCTGGTAATATGGCAGCCGTCTTCGGTATCGTTATTATAATCGTCCAGATCAAGTCGCGCGGTACGCAAATACATTTCGTAGGCCTTTTCTCGGTATCCCAACCGGGCAGCCAGTATGGCGTGTACACAGGGCGAAAGCGAGGATTCGTGTACCGTCATCGGCTCATAGAAATCAAAATTTCGCTTGAGGGTATCCAACTCAAAATGATCTTCAAAGAAATACAGACCCTGCAAGACATCAGCTTGTTTAATGAAGCACGAGCGCAATATTCTGTCCCACGACCATTTCTGGTTGATGGGGCGATCTTCCGGGGCAAGTGTATCCACCGATCGTAATGCTTTATCCAGAAATCCATCCTGTTGCAGAAATATACCCCTTGTTTTGTCTTCCGGAAGATACAGGTGCGTTGTAATATGCTTCCACTGCTCCGGTTCTGCGGCATCAAAATCCAATCGCGTAAGCAAGGTGGTGTATTGCTTTTCATTTTTATCGCGAACGTAGTCGAGGGCTTGTTGGGTATACTGCAACGTCCAACGGGCGATGTAATTGGTGTACCAGTTGTTGTTTACGTTGTTTTCATACTCGTTCGGGCCGGTTACGCCCAGCATCACGTATTTCTTCTTTTCTTCCGACCAATTAACCCGTTGCGCCCAGAACCGCGCAATGCCAATCAATACTTCAAGGCCATATTCGATCAGGTAGTCGGCATCACCGGTATACCGGATGTAATCATAAATGGCGTATGCGATGGCTCCATTCCGGTGAATCTCTTCAAAAGTTATTTCCCATTCATTATGACATTCCTCCCCGTTCATGGTAACCATTGGAAAGAGCGCAGCTCCATTTTTAAAGCCGAGTTTTTGTGCATTTTCAATAGCTTTCCCGAGGTGCTTGTAGCGATACACCAACAGGTTGCGCGCAACCTGCTGCTTGGCCGTACTCAAATAAAAAGGAATACAGTACGCTTCGGTGTCCCAGTAGGTACTTCCGCCATACTTCTCGCCTGTAAATCCTTTCGGGCCGATGTTCAGGCGGGCATCATCACCGGTGTACGTTTGCATGAGTTGAAAGATATTGAAACGAATACCCTGTTGTGCCGCCACATCGCCTTCAATGGTAATGTCGCATTCGTTCCACTTGTGTTCCCACACGCGGGAATGATCGGCATAGAGACGTTCATATCCTAAGGATGAAGCTTCTTTCAAAAGTTGCTTACAGTGGTCAACCAATTGATCCCTGGAGTGGTTTTCTGAAGAAAGTACGGCCGCATACTTAAAAATCACAACTTCCTTACCCTCGTGAAGATTGAGTGCAACCGTATTTCCAGCATACTTTGTCCGCTCATCGGCAGTAACCTTCAGCTTAGCTTCCTGCCCATCCTCGTAAATGAAATACCGGATGCCGGTACAAACCTGAAACAACGTTTTCTTGGTTTGGGCGGTTACAATACACTCACCCGTATGAGCCAACTTGTACACCTCATCCCAAAATTTTTCATCGTAATTGGCATCTTCGTTTTTCACATCGGCATCCACGCTCAGTTCAAGCGTAACCGGAGCTGAAAAGTTTAACGGAGTAAGTGCGTAGCGTATCGCCCCGATTTCACCGTTGGCCATGCTGCAAAACCGTTGGGCATGCACCATCACTTTTTTTCCATCCTTAAAAACGGCTGTAAACGATCGCGACAACAAGCCTGTTTTCATATCCAGCACACGCCTGAAATCTACTACACCACAAGTGGCCAAATCCAACGGTTGATTTTCGATGTGCACCTGAATGCCGATCCAGTTCGGAGCATTGAGCACTTTGGCAAAATATTCGGGGTACCCGTTTTTCCACCAACCCACACGGGTTTTATCCGGGTAATACACCCCGGCTACATAACTTCCCTGCAACGATTCGCCACTGTACGCTTCTTCAAAGTTAGCGCGTTGTCCCATGCGGCCATTACCGATGCTGAACACGCTCTCCGAAATTTTCTGGCGATGTGGATCAAATCCTTCTTCAATAATCTGCCAGGGATGATGTTGGTAATAATCTTTCATGTGTTACTATAATAAATGATCATACCGTTGCATAAATTTTATGGTGGGCCATTTCATGATCCTAAAGCGAAAAGTTTTTCAATCGTTACCTCGGCAATGGTCTTGCAGAGCAAGTCGGCACCACGCAGGTGCTCCGCATCTCCAATACCCACACATTTCATACCTGCCTTACTAGCGGCATCGATGCCTGCCTGTGCATCTTCAATCACCACACAATCTTCCGGGCTGAGCCGGAGCAATTCGGCTGCACGCAGAAATATTTCCGGGTGAGGTTTGGTGTGGGTAATCATGGTGCCATCAACTACAACTTCAAAGGTATCGTTAAGCTGCAGCTTATTCAGCACCGTTCGGGCATTTTTACTGCTTGATGCCAGCGCGATTCTTACGTTGCTGCTGCTGAGCCCAGTCAATAAATCCAGGACACCATCAAAAACTTCTTCCGGTTTCATAGCTTCGATATACTCCACCAACCATGCGTTTTTGCGCTCCGCCAAACGTTGCTTTTGCACATCGTCCATAACCACCCCACCCAGGTGTAAAATGATGTTCAACGATTCCATTCGTCCAACACCCTTCAGTTGTTCGTTTTGTTGTTCGGTTAAGGTAATCCCCCACTCGGCTGCCAATCTTTTCCAGGCTAAAAAATGATATT
>CAZOYJ010000298.1:0-3540 GCA_964583905.1 uncultured Roseivirgaceae bacterium | reverse complement strand
CGCCTTATAAAGAATTCTATGATATTTATGAACAACGCGATTCAGTGGATTTATTGACCTTGATGGCCATTGTTGATCAACCGCAGCACGGTACTGCCGCAGTCATCAGCCCGGAAGGATTGGTGCAGTATACAGCAAACTTTGGATATGAAGGCGAGGATTTCTTTACCTACCGGTTGTGCGATTCAGGAGGCCTTTGCGATACGGCTACCGTTTTCATCACCGTTAATCTTGAATTCCGGATTTATCAGGCGGTTTCTCCGAACGGTGATGGCCATAACGAATACTGGCGGATAGATGGCATAGATCGGTTCCCCAATAACCGGGTGCGTCTGTTCGACCGCTATAATAACCTGGTGTTCGAAACAAGAGGCTATACCAACTGTGGTGACAATGGAAATGGTGGCAATTGCTGGAACGGACAATCCAACCACGGCCTTACCAAAGGAACAGTGGCAGATGGTACGTATTTCTACACGGTCGACCTGGGCAATGGATCGGCTCCGTTAATAGGTTTTATCGAACTTAAGCGCAAGTAGGCTTTATGCGAATTTTAGTAATAGGAATCAGTATTCTCCTGTCGGTTGTAGTTGCTTCGGCTCAGCAAAACTCAACCTATGCTCAGTACATGTTCAATGGCTTGGCCATTAACCCGGCCTATGCCGGAAGCCATGATGCTCTAAGCGCTACGTTTCTCTGGAGGTTTCAGAATGTAGGGCTTCCGGGAGCACCCCGAACCCAAACCTTTTCAGCTCACTCGCCTTTGCTCAACGAGCGGGTGGCATTAGGCTTTTTGGCTGTGCACGATAAAATCAGTGTGGTGGATCAAACGGGGGTAAGTTTTATGTACGCCTACCGGCTTCCGGTTAATAACAATAAATCCATTTTGTCATTCGGACTGCAGGGGGGGGCTAGTTTTTATAATGCCCGGTACTCTGAACTGGATTGTTGGCAATGCGCCAGCAACGGTTATCCCTCACCGGATCCGGCTTTCGATAACAATGATGTGCGGGAAGCCCGCCCGAATTTTGGGGCCGGAGTATTTTACAGCAGCCAGAAATTTTATGTGGGTGCCAGCATTCCGCACATGGTGAATAATGTTTTTGAGCGCGGTGCACAGTTGGCTACAGTTTACCAGAATAAACCGCTTATCGTAACCGGTGGATATGTATTTACCGTAAACCGGATGTTGAAACTTAAACCCAATGCCATGTTCCTGTTGGTGGATAAGCGGCCGGTTGAATTCGATATTAACGTGAATGCATTATTTGATGAAGTATTGTGGTTTGGATTGTCTTATAAGTCGTCAAGCCAGATCGTTACCATAACACAGTTTAAAATTAACGACCAGTTACAATTCGGGTATTCATACACACTGGCGATGGGCCCCATCCGAACCGTTGAGCTCGGAACCCATGAGGTGATGCTGAATTACCGGTTCTGGTTTCATAAAAAAGGAGTTATATCACCCCGTTATTTCTGATGAGGAATATTTATATCGTGTTCGCTTTCCTGGTATTGCCCTATGTTGGGTATAGCCAGAGTACCAACATTTCAACCGCTTTTCACGGCTCGGTAAAAAAGGCCGATAAGTATTTCGACCAGTTCGCGTATCGCAATGCGCTGCATATATACCTGCACGCCAATGAAAAGTATCCTAAGGACTTCCACGTGCGCGAACGGATTGCCGAATGTTATTTCCGGTTGCATGACCCGGTAAATGCCGAAAAGTGGTTTAAGGATTTGGTCAATGAACCGGAAATTCATCCGGAGGCCAAGTTCGAATATGCCGAAGCCCTGAGCATGAACGGCAAATATGCAGAGTCCTTGTATTGGTTTGAGAATTATCTGCGCAGCCGACCGGATGACCATATGGCAAAGGAGAAAATAGCTTTCCTGAAAAAAATACACTGGTATGAGGAGGATTCACTCCGGTTTGTTGTTGTGCAGGCGCCATTCAATAGCGATCATTCTGATTATGGTGCACATTATTTTCATGAAGGCATCGTTTTCGCTTCCTCCCGCGATGTAGATTCATTCATTAAGCACAAACCCTTTGATGCGGTTGACGAGGATGAATCATCCTTAAATCTCTTTTATGTAGAGCGAGCCGTAACCGGTGAGTGGGCTGCCCCGGTTCATTTTCACGAGGAACATATTAAAACCTTTTTACACGAAGGGCCTATTGCCTTTTGTAATAATGACAAATACGGTGCCTTTACACGCACAAACCTGAAAAATGGCAAGGCTATTTATGATGTTTCCGGCCGTGCTAACCTGGGAATTTATTTTGCCGATGTCGATCTGCTCGGTTCACTGAGCAACATTACACCGTTTCCCTATAACAGCGAGGGCTATTCGGTAGCTCATCCCACTTTTTCACCGGATTGTAAAACCATGTATTTTTCGTCAACCTCACCGCAAGGCTTTGGCGATGCTGATATCTATGAATCGGTTTTTGAAAATGGAAAATGGAGCGAACCGAAAAACCTGGGCGCGGTTATCAATACACGCGAAGATGAATCCTTTCCTTATATAGCCAACGACACGACACTCTATTTTTCTTCTAACGGACACGGAACAATGGGAGGTCTCGATATTCTTGTCAGCTATAAACGGAATGGCGTATGGACTAAAGCCCGCAACTTTGGCGGCCCACTCAATTCACGATTTGATGATTTTGCATTTGTGTCTGATTCAACCGGAAGGGTAGGGTTCATAGCCTCAAACCGGCCCGGTGGAAAAAGCCTGGACAACATTTATTTCTTTATCGCCAATTATTACTTTTTGGCCGGAAAGGTACGCGAATTGCGAAAAGGAACTGAAATTCCGGATGCCACCATCAATGTATATGATGAAAATGGTAACCTGATCCAATCGGTAACCAGCGATCCGGATGGCGGATTTAAAGTGTACCTGCCTTACGATCAGGACTTCACCATAAAAGGTGAAAAGGAGGGGTACGAGACGGTGGATGTTTTACCGTATTCTACCCACGGCAAACCCTTTGGTGTGGATAGTTTATACCTGCCGATGTGGAAACACAGCCTGTTTGCGAAAGGCAGAATTTTAAGCAATGAAACGGAAACTGCATTACCCGGCTCTACGGTAACTCTCCTTAACCTTACCGATAAGAAATCGGATTCGCTGAAGCTGGATGACGCAAGTGAATACAAATTTGTAGTCATTCCAGATAAAGAATACCGAGTTGAGGCCAGCAAAGAAGGTTATGTAACCAAAGGATACGATCTGAATACGAAGGGTTTATACGAAGGCGATTTACTCAACGACATCGTGCTGGAGGAAGTGTACTTGGAAAAGGAAGCCATTTACTTTGCCTTTGACCGCTCCAACCTGTCTGCCCAGGCGCGGAAGCAATTGGATAAGGTTATCGCTGAGCTAAAGGGGAAACCTACAGTCTCTGTGAACATTGGCGCCCATGCCGACTCACGGGGAACCAAGGCATATAACCAAGCGCTCTCCGAAAGACGGGCCGATGCGGTAGTTAAGTATTTGACATCAAAGGGTATTAACCGTTCA
>CAZOYJ010000297.1:1999-3557 GCA_964583905.1 uncultured Roseivirgaceae bacterium | reverse complement strand
GATTCCTTGCTCAACTGTTTTGAAAGAAGTCTACGCCTATAAAGTCGATTATAGAATTCGATTGCTTCGTTTATATATCTGTTCCGGTTCTTTTTAACCTTTGCCACGATTTTCTCAGTCTCCTGAAAAATAGCGTCATCGAGTTTTAAGGATAGATTTTTCATTGCATTACATTTGTCCAAAGGTATATACTTATAAGATATACCCCAAATTTGTTTGGAACCTGATGCGCCACTGAATGTGGATATTGATTTTCTGGATTAAGCGAGCTCTTGCCGGATTTTTTCCGCCACTTCCACCAACGCTTCGGGGGTAGGTTTCAGTTTCGGCCGGGTAAAATTAATGTCGTCCATCGTATTCATCGGTACCAGGTGTACGTGCACATGGGGCACCTCCAACCCTACCACCGCTACGCCAATGCGCCTGCACGGTACAGCCTTCTTTAAACCGACCGCCACTTTTTTCGAAAAAACATGAAGTCCGGCAAGGGTATCCTCATCCAAATCAAAAATATAATCTACCTCCTGCTTGGGTACCACCAGCACATGCCCCATTACCAACGGCATGATATCGAGAAAAGCAATAAACCGCTCATCTTCGGCAACGATATGTCCCGGAATTTCGCGGTTAATGATGCGGGTAAAAATGGAGGGCATAACTACACGGTAATGTTGGTGATTTCAAATTCCACTACACCGGCTGGAGTTTTAATTACAGCCGACTCGCCTTTTTTCTTTCCCAGCAGTCCTTTTCCAATGGGCGACATGGTTGAAATTTTAAACGCCTTAAGATCGGCTTCTTCTTCCGACACAAGTGTATAGGTGAACGAGGCGCCATTCTTTTTATTCTTAATGGTGACCTTGGATAGAATGGATACTTTCGAAGTGTCTACATTGTTTTCATCCAGCAAGCGGGCATGCGCCAGAACGTCTTCCAACTGGGCAATTTTAGCTTCGAGGTGACCCTGTGCATCTTTAGCCGCGTCATACTCAGCATTCTCACTCAGGTCGCCTTTATCGCGTGCATCGGCAATCTGGCGGGCAATATCGGCACGGCCCTTACTTTTAAGTTCAGTCAACTCAGACCTTAACCTATCCAGACCTTCACGCGTGTAGTACGAAATTTTACTCATAATCATTAGCCATTACAAAGACTGATAAAAACAAAACAACGGCCTCGGGATGGAGACCGTTGTTGACATGCGGAAGCAAAGTTAAGGTTTTTAGATCATTCGATCAAAACCAACCTTTTACGCATCAACCAATTCAGGCACTTCAGTTTTAATCTGATCCAGGATTTCATCATCAAATTTAGCCAGGTACAGCGTTTTTGCCTTCGACAACTGTTCCAACGTCAGCCCCTTGGCTCCCCGAAGGTCGGCTTTATACAAACTGGCATTTTCAAAATCGGCACCCATCAGGTAACTGTTCTGCAGGTTGGCCTCCATGAGGTAAGCATTTTTAAAATTGGCCTTGATCAGAAATGCATTTTCGAACTGCGCTTTAATTAAAAAACCATCTTTAAAATTTGCACCACTGGCGTAAGCCCCTTTCAGGTT
>CAZOYJ010000297.1:0-1899 GCA_964583905.1 uncultured Roseivirgaceae bacterium | reverse complement strand
GCTTCATCGGATTCCCACAGCCGGAAGTCATCAATCTCATCTTTATAAAACCGGATCAGCTGACGCCTCTGCCCATTCTGGTTTAACCAGAATATCAAAATACCGATTACGGCAATGTCGAAGATCATACCGTGTGCTTCGGCTAACACCTGCGCCCAGAACGAATCGAAGTCGGCCAGGTAATGCGGAAGACTGAGGCCAATTACAATGATCGCTACAATCACCAATACGATAAAGGTGGTGAGAATCGGTTTTTCCACAATCGAACTGATGTTCTCGCGAATTCTTTTGAAATTAATTGTCGGCAACTTTCCCATTAAAGCAACTGTAAAACCTTGTAGAAATCTAATTCGAATTTGAGCGAAATGCAAATAACACCAGTCTCGCTGAGAATGACACAACGCAAAGGTCTAATTTATTACATCCGTGTGTTCACTCGCGCGATACTGTGTCATGCTCCGGTTACCTGATTATCAAGCGGGTAAGCTATCGGTTACCCAGCACTAAAGTATCGCTTTAGGCAATACGGTCTTGCAACCTTACATACAAGAGATAGGTCAATTATTTTTTCAGATCAGCAAATGAACCGTGAGGAAATAAATGGTTAGGCCCAACAAATCGTTGGTGGTGGTGATGAACGGACCCGATGCCAAAGCCGGGTTAAACCCAAACCGATTTAGAATTAATGGCGTAATTGTTCCAACAAATGAAGCAAACACTACTACGCTAAACAGGGCGATGGATACGATCGCTGAAAGTTTGAGTTCATTAAACAACAAGGCATTGGCGCCATAAACAATAGCCGAAAGAAACAAACCATTGAGCAAAGCCACTAAAAACACCTTGGTTATTCTACCCCAAAATCCTTCGTAAACAAATCCAGGATTAGCCAGGCTCTGTACAATTACAGAAGACGATTGAATGCCTACATTTCCACCGGTAGCCTGAATCAAGGGAATAAAAAAAGCAATGGCCGCAATGCGGCTCAGTTCTGCTTCAAACAAACCCATAAATTTGGCGTTCATCAGTCCGCCAACAATACCAATCAACAACCACGGCAAACGCGCCCGGGTATTGCGCCAAACACTATCATCCTCCTCAACGTCTTCGCTGATACCCGTCATTAACTGGCGGTCTTCTTCAGCCTGTTCGGTAATCACATCCACCACGTCATCAATGGTAATGCGGCCCACCAACTGACCCTGAACATTTACAACCGGCACCGATTCCAAATCGTACTTGCGCATGATGCCGGCCACTTCCATATCTTCAAGGTACGTTTCAACAACTATGATGTCGCGTTCGCAAATTTCAGAGACTATTTTTCGGGCATCGGATAACACCAGGTCTTTCAGCGATACCCGCCCGATTAATTTGTCGCGGTCATCTACCACGTACACGGCATAAAAAGTACCCACGGTTTCGGCCTGTTTGCGTACTTCTTCAATGCATTGCACAACCGTCCAACTGGCGTGAACTTTAATTAACTCCTTGGCCATCAAACCACCGGCAACATTTTCTTCATAGCGCAGTAGGTCGATTACCTTGCTGCGCAATTCAGTGTCGAGTCCGGATAATACTTCTTCCCGCTTCTTTACCGGTAATTCATTGAGCAAATCGGCCGCATCATCCGAATCCAATGCGTTTACAATGGCGGTAACCTCTTCCGAGCTGTAAATTTTTAAAAAGTTAGTACGAGTGGCCTCATCCAGGTCGTTAACAATTTCGGCTTGAGTTTCTATCTGCAATAAATCCAATACGTACTTGGATTCTTCGGAACTAAACTCATACAAGAGAGCCGAAATATCCGCAGGTTTAACCGAGCGCAGACTTTCCAGGATAAACGACTGGTCGCGTTCATCCAAGGCTTGTTGAAAGCGTTCAACAAACTCTTTGGTT
>CAZOYJ010000296.1:1423-3573 GCA_964583905.1 uncultured Roseivirgaceae bacterium | reverse complement strand
TGTCAGGCAGTCGATCGTTAGTTGATAAAGTAAAAAACAAGTCGCAGTGATGGGCAAAACTTCTGAAAGGCGAAAAATATAAAAGTGTGGCCACCAGGCAGAACAAAATGGAGCCCACAAAAGAAATAGTAAACCCGTATACACCGATTGCCAGTCCGGTACTCAAGGCTGAAAAAAGAAACAGAACATCACGCGGGTCATCAATACGCGTACGAAAACGAATGATGGCCATTGCACCAAATACACCGAGGCCGCGCGCCAGGCTGTCACCAATGGCCATCATCACCAGGGTAGTAACCACTGCGCCTAATACCAGCGATTGAAAGAAATTTTTCGGATAATAATCACCCGTGTAGGTGAGCTTGTGGGTAATGGCAATAATAGAGGCCAACAGAAACGCCCACAGAAACGAGTAAGTGATGTTGACCAACTGAGGGTATTCATAAACCGGCTGATCGGGAAATAATTCAAACATGAGAATTCGGTTTCAAAATTACTGGTTTGAACGTCCGGGTGTGGGTGTACTAAACGCTTTCCAGGTAGTTGCTCCATCCGTAGTTCTACCCCATGATACATTCTCATTTTGCGCACCAAACGTATAGGTGTTAATAGCGCGTCCGTCTATATAATATAATCCAATGGCTTCACCGGCATTTTTCAGTGCGAAATCAAGATGCAGAAGTCCTTGATTGGGTGAATTGTCGGCCCATAAAAGCAGGAAACCGCCCGGTTGAATCGTGGTAATCGATGGGTTGTCATTCGGAATTTTATGGTTGAACGGATTTGATAAGTCATCCGAGAGATACATATTGCCAATGTTGACGGCAACATTTCCTTTGTTATAAATTTCAATCCAGTCGTCATATTCATTTACTCCCCCCACCACATCCGGACAGCAGGATGTATTAAAGGCCATGAACTCATTGATTACCAACTCTGGTAAAGGATCTGTGTTCAGCAAATAATGATATACATTGGCGGAGGCAGTCGCTGGCTTATAGGTAACCTTATTATTTAAGCCTTTAGCTTCCACATAGTACTCCGCCAAACCTGTTGTGGACTGAGCCGGAATGACGGCATTAAAAGAACCTTCGGAGAGCGTCATGTTAACGGAAGTATAAGCAACGCCATTAAAACGATGGAACAATTTTACGGAAGCAATTTCAGTGTTAGCGATGAGGGTAGCTATTACGGTTACGCTTTGATTCAAGCCAGGCACTAAGGGTAGCCTTGTAACCGCGGCTATGGCTGGGGCCGCACTATCGCCATTGCTTGTTGCCGGAGTTGTATTGCCGGAAATAACAAGGGTTGATGAACCATCGGGGTATCGTCCGTATGATTGTCCTGAATTGAGTGGCGGAAATGTAACCCGGTCGATAAGTGTGCCTGAAGAATTTTCAAGATAAACGGTTTCGCCTGAGGATGTAAGTTTGAAATTCGTATTCAAGCCTGTTGCCAGGTCGTTACAAAATACTACCAAAAACCCTTTTGCGGTTATCAAAGTGCCGGGAGGCAACGTATACTTGTTCGCTTCATTGTCGTAGATAAAATAACCGCTCATATCCACGGTGGTTTCCAAATCGTTATAGATTTCTATCCAATCGTCACCAGAAGCATATATTTCATTAATGAACAACCCTTCGTTAACCGGCCTTGGTTCATTGTCAGAAGAACATGAAACAATAGCGAATGGTAGAACTAGGGCAGCCAATACGATTACTATCAGTATACGAATCATTGTGAACTTCATTATAACACCCTAGCAAGTTTAAAAAGTTAATGCAATCCAGCAGTACAGAATTTGTTCAATTGTTTACATCTTTCACAGATTAGAACCGTGCAGCAAACTTACCGATCGAATTAAGTTCTTAGTATTGCACACACTTACAACTTAATTAGCTAAAGAAAGATGAGCCAAGTTCGGCTTCTTCGGTACAAGCCAGCCCGGTGTACATGAGGAAAAGCTGAGCCCGAAAAATTGCAATTGGTTGAAATAGAAAAATCCGAACACTAATTCGGATTTTTCAGTGACCAATCTTTTTTTGAGGTTACTAAACAATAAACAAACCTGCAATTGCGAGTACTTTGTCAGGTGCTAAGGGTTCGTCAAACGCCTGAGTTGCGATGGTAGTACTGTAACCAAGTGTTGT
>CAZOYJ010000296.1:0-1413 GCA_964583905.1 uncultured Roseivirgaceae bacterium | reverse complement strand
CCGGAATATGTACTGCTCCAACTCCATAGTCATCTTCACCTTCATATACAGCAGCAGGAGAGCCCGTACTTCCGGTGATCCATCCTTTCTCAGCACGCAATCTTCTAATCATTGCAGCATGCCGGGCCTCAACAGAATGAATTTGAAGCGCAGCCGTGAGCACTACATCGTTTCCAATTAGCTCAGCAGCTCGGCCTTTGTAAGCACGCACACCGGTATCCTCAAACGCCTGAGACAAGGCCAAGAAAGTTTGGTAGTTTGTAAACACATCTGCATACGTTCCTCCTGCAGTAAAATCAAATGTTGGTTTTGAAACGGGTGTTGCACCCATGGAGCTAATAACGCTCTTCAAAAATGCAACATGAGAAGCCTCGTGCTTGCTTACCTGATTAAAGATTACTTTTCTGTCGGCCGGGATCAAACCAGCGGCAGCAAGACCCTCCTTGTAAAATTCATCCTCCAGGTATTCAAGTGTAAGTGCAAAGTTGAGCACCTCGGTTACAGATTCTTTTGAACCTCCATATGTTTTTGTAAACATTCCGCTCAATATTGCCGGAACTGCTGCGATAGCAATTTTCTTTCCGAAAGAGGATGTATTTTTAAACATGTCCCTACGCGAGAACAATCCATTAGCTTCCGGGTCTTTTTTTTCTATTTCTTCAACAATTTTAAAGATATTCATGACGTAATTATTTTAGTGTATTTTTAAGAAGGTAGATTATCAAACTTTACAGTAGCATTTACGTAGACACTCGCTGCCGTTAATACTTGAGTAGGAGTTCTGGCAACATCTAAACCATTGTCAACCGTGACCACATCATCACCAGCAAATGAGGCCGTAAACGGACTTATTAAATCCCGAATGACTGCCGCGTGCCTCGCCTCAACAGATACGATCTTACCTGCCAGTAAAAGGAAGTCTGGGCTTGTGAGGAGTTTACCTGCACCATTATAAGCCGATACACCTAAATCTTCAAAGGTCTTGGCTGCGCCCAGAACAGAAGCACGTTCGGTAAAGTTGATGGAGCTGAAATCAAAACTTACTTGAGCAATAGCAGACGATCCAAGGGCCGCTTTGAAAAAATCACGGTGTATCAACTCATGATCCCTGATATCGGTTAAGATACTCGTCTCTGCGGACACTATACCAGAATACGGACTCTCTATTACTTTAACATAGAAAGCAGCTTCAAGTTGCTCTAAGAGGTACGCGTAATTTAAAATGCCAATATCACCACTTCCCAGGTCGACCATTTTGGGGTTGTTGTCATCATCATCTTTACAGCCGGCTAGCATTAAGCCAGTCACTGCTACCGATGCTCCTGCGTACTTTAAAAAAGTTCCGCGCGTAACGGGAGTCAAGAAATTTTCATTCACTCCGCTTTTCCTCTCTTTTACTTTTACCATAAATTT
>CAZOYJ010000295.1:0-3593 GCA_964583905.1 uncultured Roseivirgaceae bacterium | reverse complement strand
TGATTTGCCACCGGCAAACACCGGCAATGTTGGAAATAAATCAGTCGCTGCCTTAATCACTTCACGCACCGTTTTTTCGGCAACAGCCGGAACATCAGGCCTGCTTTTTTTAGCTTCCATGTATGGAAAATTAAACCGAAGCACGGCCAGGGAACGACCTAAAAGTTCTTGTGCCAATAATTCCATAAAGGGATGAGTCATGCCCGCACCGGCACCATGCGCCAGTGTAAGTATGGCCCCTGGATTTTCAGGAGTTTGCAGTAAAGCTGAAACGCTGCCGATAGAGTCAGAAACAGGAATAGTGATATCTTCTTTATGATGGGTCATTAAGTTACTTGCAAATGATGTCCTTCGTAATTTAGCAATCATCATGGACCTTAAAAAGGAATTACTAAAAGCGCACTCAAAAACCCAGGCGGTCAGGATTCAGCAGCATATTGGTGGAGATCCCGCCTTGTTTGCTGAATTGGTTTCTGTATTTCTTGCAGGACAGTATCGGGTAACCCAGCGGGCTGCCTGGCCTGTGAGTATGTGTATCGAACACCATCCTGAACTGGCGCTACCCCATTTAAAATTGTTGTTGCAAAACCTGAATCATGAAAATTTACATCCGGCTGTAAAGCGTAATACTATGCGCCTTCTCCAATTTGTCTCCATTCCTAAAAAACTTCAGGGCATGGCCATCGACCTTGCTTTTCGGTTTCTGAAGGATGGCAAAGAAGCCATTGCGGTTCGCGTATTCTCGATGACCGTGTTGGCCAACATAGCGTTGAAAAATCCTGACTTGAAAAAGGAAGTATTGCTGGTATTGGAGGATCAGCTCCCGTTCGGATCAGCAGGGTTTATTTCGAGAGCGAACAAGACGATAAAACAACTGACCCGGGAACGTTAAAAGGTCTCCATCAACTGACGAACCAATTGATGCGCCTGGGCGTGTTCTTCCGATGGAGTTAAAACCATATACCGGTTGAGTGCCTCGGCTGCTTCTTTGTATTCACGGTTCATCGCCAGCGTTAAACCCATGTTGAAATAACTGTTGGGGAAATCAGGTTCAACTTCAATGGCTATCCCGTAATGTACTTTAGCCAGGCCGTAGTTTCCGGCTTCGGCATACAGGTTGGCGAGGTTATAGTGGGATTCATAATGCCGCGGATCGTGTTTCAGGCTTTTGGTAAAGCAATCAATGGCCCGCACCCGGTTACCCTCCAGTGATTCGATAATGCCCAGGTTGCACCAGGCATCCGCCACTTCCGATCCTTCCTGGGTGGCCTTAATATAAAGTTTGCGGGCCTTTTGCTTGTCGCCATGTTCATCCTGCAAAAAGGCCTCTTCAAAAGTAGAAAGCTGACTAAGGCGTACAACCCGGCCGCCTGTAAATAAATTGAGCTGACCGTGAGCTTCGGGACTGGGCTTTTTTCGTTTCCGTGCTTTTTCCAAGCCAAACTTTATTGGCTCCGCCCCTGTAAACTTAACAACCTTGGCCATGAAGCAAAGGTAATACGAATGGCTTAATTGTAAGAATTGGAAAATTTAAAAGTGCCTGGAATAGTCCGCTACCTAACTGGCTTTTCTGCGGGCTTGCTTCTGCGAAATGGCTTTTTCTTTAAGGGTTCCCTTGGCTTTTTCCATCGGCTTCTTCTTCGCCTGTTCAATACTCGCTTTGAGGGCGGTCATGATGTCAACCACTTCAGGCTCTTCTTCCACAATGGAAACAATTTCTTTCCCATCAATCTTAGCCTGAATAATTTTCCTGAGTTCCTCGGTATAGTGGTCTTTCATCTCAATGTCCACAAACTGCTTAGCCATGGAATCAACCAGGGTTTTGGCCAGTTTAAGTTGTTCTTTATCGGTTTTTAATGAATCCAGGATTCCGGGCACTTCGCGGATGCTCCGGACTTCATGCGGGTACCGAAGCCGGTGTAACATCAGTCCGTTTTCGTGCGGACTCAGGAGTACAATGGTTTCGCGATCACGCAACACCACCCGGCCAACACCTACCCGCTTTGCTTGCTTGAGGGTCTCGCATAACAATCCATAGGATTTTGCTGCAACATCCCCATCCGGCCCGATGAAATAAGGCGATTCGAATAAGGCTTCATGTACTTCATCGGCTTGAACAAACCCTTCAATATCGATAATCCGGGTACTCTTGATTTTTACCTTATCAAGGTCTTCCTGTTCAATGATTACGTACTGACCGGGCTCGTATTGATATCCTTTAATAATGTCCTCGGTCTTCAAAACCTCACCCGTTACCTTATCCTTTTTTTCGTACGATACCGGGTTATGCCCGTTCCGGGATAACAGGTTAAAGCTTATGGATTGGTCCGAATCGATGGCATTATAAATCCGAACCGGTATAGTAACCAGTGAAAAACGGATATGACCTTTCCAAATAGCGCGCATAGTACTTAGTTTAAAAAATTAGATAGATGGTACTAAAGTATTGGTTATAAATAATTTAAGCAAGTTATTTCAAGTCAATTATCTTTACACCCTACTCCTTTGGCAGATGACCGTATTATTTTACCGGATACTATTATTTTTTGCTTTGTTTTTAACCTGTACGATGGCCTTCGCCCAATCAGGTTTGGACGACCTTAAACCCTTTGATCCGGTGAACACCGAAAGCCGGGTAGGCCTGGACCTGGATACGTATTACTTCGTGGCGGAAAACAAGTTCTATGCGCTGCGGCCCGGGTATTATTATAGCATTCCAAATAAACGCCACGTAATGGGCCTTACCATTCCGGTTGTTCATTCAATCTTTAGCGGTGATTTTGCCGGTTTTGAAAACACTACCGGGATTGGCGATATAAAATTTACCTACCTCGGAGTACCCTATCAATCAAAGGATGCCTTAGGCCTGCAACGGATTTCTACCTTTCTCGAAGTAACGGCCCCTACGGGCAACGAACGTCTTGGCCGTGGTACAGGTGCCTGGGTGTATAAGCCGGGCATTGTGTTTACCTACCGACCCGATGTTGCTTTTTACCTGTTTCCACAGATCAACTTTCAATTCTCCACAGCAAACCTGAATAGCCTGGGTGGCGGTGACGGGGTGCCGGATTTGATTGACCCCGACCAGGAAGACAAACTAAAAGTTGTAACCTTCAGCTTGCCGGGTACTTTTGCCATCGATACCTGGGAAGGCTGGATTACCCTCACCCCCGAATACATTCACACGTTTCAGGAAGACACGTATTTCCTTTTTCTGAAAATGGAACTGGGAAAAATGATTGGCGACCGCACCTCCGCTTCGGTGCAGATCAACCGCTTCATTGCCGGGCAACCCCGGTTGGAAACCCACTTCCGGGTACGGTTGAATTTCTTCTTAAACTGATACCTACCGAATGCTAACGTTGGCCTTCAGATCATGCAGAAGGTTGTATAAGCCAAAGTAGGTCCTGTTTATATAGAGTGCATCCCGTACCCCCCGGGCTCTTTTCGATTCGCGTAGCTCTTTCAGGTTGGATAAATATTCTCCAAATGAAAACAACGACTCAAAGTATGCCGGATCTGAAAAATCAAAGGTGCTCTTCTTGAAAGGCCGGCTTAATAACTCCACCAATTGACCGAATAATTGCATGAAG
>CAZOYJ010000294.1:0-3622 GCA_964583905.1 uncultured Roseivirgaceae bacterium | reverse complement strand
AACCCTGGAAATCCACACCTTATCCCCCCGGATTATAACTCCTATACGATAATTCCCCTCAATTTCGATGCGGTAATGTACCCTGTACTTACGGAGCTTTATCAACCGGTGTATTTTTGAAATACCAGTAGCTCCCTTGACGTTTTTAATGGCCGAAAGTATTGCCAATCTTACCTTACCATCACTAATTTTCGAGACATCCCGCCTAAAGGAACCCTTGAAAATGATGATCATTTCTTTTGCAGCACTTTCATGACCGATTCTTCCGAAACCGTTTTGGATTTCATGCCTTCGTCTATTAAAGCTGCAAATACCGCATCCTCCACCTCCTGTTGTTTCAGAATCCTGGCTTTAATACCGGTTTTTTTGAAAAAAGAACGCAAAAATTTCTCTTCATTAGAGTTTTTAATGGATATGATGGCTGTCTTCATTACGGTAAAAATAAGGCTTTAGCAGATGATTTGCCAGCACAGGTAATAGCCTATTTCAGATTTCGGATTTCGGAAGGGTGCTGGTCGCTAGCTGCTAGTCGCCTGCCTGCGTTAAAACTCCGGCACGTAAACTGGTTGCTGGTAGCCGGATTTCGGATTCAGGATGGTTGGTGAGGATGGGTTGGGATTTGAGGTGCCATGTTGACGAATGAATAGCAATCCTGCGGGTGACGCTGATTGGGTTAGGTTGGGTAAGATCATAGTTTTACCATGACTATTTCATCAATAGCCATAAAATCACTTTCATACACCCTGTTGCCTTTTGGTTTATACTTTAAAAGAAGTGTTTTAAAATTTTGGAGACTGAGGGGGTTGGGATACAGTACGGTTGCGTTTTGGAGTACGTCTTCGAAAAAAGTCTGCGCCATGCTATCCTCCACATTCAGCTTGCTGCACACTGCAAATATTCGCTAATATTTTTTGTAGTGATGAAGAGCTGATTTTTTCATTTGTCAAAAAAGCAGTTGCTCTTTTAAAATACTTAGAGGAGTTATCAAGCGCATAAACAAGCACGTTCGTGTCAATAAGCACATCATTCATACGCGAGGTCCCGGATATTGACAGAGTCGACCTTACCCTTGAAGTTGGCTATACCCAGGTGGTTCCAATGCTTTGTCGGGTGTCTTTTTACAGGGTCGACTTCAGCGATTGTAATCATTACATTTTTGCCAAGGAAACGCCTGATGTCTGGCAATTTTATGGTATCGCTTTTTAATACAGCCACTATGTTGCTTTTTCAAAGCAGTTTAATAGAAAGATATGGACTGGTGATAAAAAATTGATTCGCGCCCTGGAAAAAAAGGGGTTTAAAAATACGATCACAACCGATGCGCTATATCGAATACGGGAAGAGCGTAGAAGGTTGCGACAAAAGCGAAGACATTAAGGATAGGTGGTGTTACGCTGGTGACTGGCCCTGGTAACACCAACAATGGCCAGAGTAAGCAGTAAGCAGTTTCCAAGGTACAACTCGATCTGTTTTATAATCATATTCCTGTTAAAGCTATAAGAAAATGAATACCCTAACCACATTACCGGCTATTCGCAGCATCGATTTTATTAACAGCAGTATCCTGTTTGTGCACCTGGACAATGACCGGACCTTTATTGTGCCCTTAGATAAGTTTCCGGCTATTCAAAAACTCACGGATGAACAGAAGAAGGACTTTGAAATTATAGACGATTGCCATTTGTCTTTTCTTGCTATAGATGAGGTTTATTCGGCTAATGATTTGATGGGCATTTGATCATGATGATAATTCCAGATTCTACGGCTGAATCTTAAATCTCCTCGTGTTCCAAGCGCGAGCGTTCCTTTGGATGCGCGAACCTGCCCGGGCTTACCGTACAGCCAACACCTTTGCACTGCCTCCATGACGTACCTGCTGGATAGCGCCATTGGCGGCCGGTGTTCCGTAGCGGATGCCGATGGCCAGCAGGATGACATGTGCTTCATCGGCTGGTACTGAGGGGAGCGACCATGCAAGCGTGGCGGGTTCCGCTTCCTCGCCTGCCGGTAGCCAGTCGGTAGAAGCTTGTTCGGGTTGCAGGTGCTGATAAGCCGGGGAGGCGGGACCATAGGTGTTTTCGATACGGAATAAATCGGGAATGATGCCCATTGTGGCGATGAAGCTGTAGCAGGGGTAGTGTCGGGCAGGAAAGAAATTGATACCGGGTATCAACCCTGGAATCCGGATCTGTGCCGTGAGCAGGTCGCGGTTGAGGGTCACCTGCAGGTTGGTGCGGACTACGGCATCAAAGGGGGTGGTGCGGTTCAGGGAAAACCCTTCCAGTAAGCCGGGATGCTGCGTGAGTTGGATGGAGCAATTAGAGCGATAAACACCGAATTGGTAAAAGCTAACTGGGAAATAGGAAAACACATAGTTGAGTTTGAGCAAGAAGGTAGAGAAAAAGCAGAATACGGTAGCTCATTGCTGACAACCTTAGCTAAGGATTTGAAAATCAAGCACGGCAAGGGATTTAGCAAAAGCAACATCTACCTTTGCAGACAGTTTTATCTGAAATATCAAAAATTCCAGACAGTGTCTGGAAAATTGAGTTGGAGCCACTACGCTGAGTTATTAACAATTTCAGACGATTTGGCAAGACAATTTTACGAGAAACAAGCAGCTAAAGAAAATTGGAGTTTCAGAGAACTTAAAAGACAGATTGATTCTGCCCTTTTTCAAAGACTTGCATTAAGTAAAGATAAAGACGGAGTTCTTGAATTGGCAGCTAAAGGACAAGAGGTTATATCAGCAAATGATGTCATCAAGGACCCCTATATTTTTGAGTTCCTTGATCTACCGAAAGAGAACCTAATAAAAGAGCGAGGACTTGAGAAAAAACTAATTGACAATCTTCAAAAATTTCTGCTTGAATTAGGCAAAGGTTTTTCATTTGTTGCAAGACAATTCAAAATCACTATTGACAACCAGCATTACTTCATTGACTTGGTATTTTACCACAGAATTTTAAAATGTTTTGTTCTTATAGACTTAAAAATACGAAAGGTAAAACATCAGGACATTGGACAATTGAACCTTTATTTAAACTACTTCAAGGAAGAAGAAAATACAGAAGGAGACGCAGATCCAATCGGAATTATCATTGCTGCTGACAAACACGAGTTTCTCGTAAAATATGCTACTGGTGGACTATCCAACAAAATATTTGTTTCGAAATATCAACTCTATCTTCCCGACCAAAAAGCATTAGAGAAAAAAGTTAAAGAAATTATTGGCGATGGAGAATAGGGACGATGAAAGAAGGGCATCTGCCAACAGCGTGTTTACGTGTTTATGTGTTTATGTGCTTATGTGTTTACGTGTTGATGGGTTGTGGAAAGAGAGGTGAGATGTGAGATAGAAAGCAGAAAGCTGCAAGCCCGAGGCTGTTGTGTGAATGATTGGAAAGAAGATTGGTGCCTCAGGATGGTAGGTTGTGGGTGTGTAGTAGGGTGGGGCGTTGATTTGGGGGGTCTCTCAGTCGCGAGGCTGTTTTCTAAATTAGAAGAAACGGATGCTCCTTCGAGATGACGTGGTACTTTTTTGGGGGTCTCTCAGTCGCGAGGCTTTCGTGTAAATGATTAGAGGGGGTGCTCCCACCTACGCTCCGCTCCGGTCGGCAGG
>CAZOYJ010000293.1:0-3630 GCA_964583905.1 uncultured Roseivirgaceae bacterium | reverse complement strand
GCATCCGTCCACCAGCCAAAACCTGGAAAAACTTAAATCTTTCGGTAACCAGATTGTCGACCCGGCCTTTGGTGAGTTGGCCAGCGGACTCACCGGGAAAGGCAGAATGGCCGAGCCGGAAGAACTTTACGATTACCTCGTTTCCTTTTTTCAAAACAATCAACCGCTAATCGGAAAGAAAGCCCTCGTAACGGCAGGGCCTACCTACGAAACCCTCGATCCGGTGCGGTATATCGGCAATCATTCTACTGGCAAAATGGGGTATGCTATTGCAGAAGAATTAGCCAAACAAGGTGCTGAGGTGATATTGGTTTCCGGCCCGACAAACCTGCATACTTTCCACCCAAACATTTCCGTTAAACCGGTAACCGCTGCAGAAGAAATGTATCTCGCTTGCCAAACTGTTTTTCCGGAAAGCGACATAGCCGTGCTGGCGGCAGCAGTGGCCGACTACAAACCCAGCACGCAGGCCGACCAAAAGATTAAAAAATCCACCGATACGTTAACCCTGCAGTTGGTAACAACGCGCGATATAGCTGCCTCACTGGGCGAGCAAAAAAAAGCATCCCAGGTTGTTGTTGGTTTTGCGTTGGAGACCGAACATGAAATGGCCAATGCCATCAAAAAACTTGAATCCAAGAATTTTGATTTTATCGTGTTGAATTCCTTACAGGATGCCGGTGCGGGTTTTGGACACGATACCAACAAAATTTCTATTATCGACCGTCAACATAAAACCCGCGATTATCCGTTAAAAAGTAAAAAGGATTTGGCTAAAGATATTGTTTCAGTAATCGTGGAGAAACTGCATGCGTAAACAAATTACCATCCTGCTTTTTCTAATTTCCACGGCTGTAGTAGCACAGGAGCTAAATGCAGTGGTAACCATCAATGTTGGCCCGAAAGTTCAAACAACCGACCGGTCGGTGTTTACCGATATGAAAAATGCTTTCCAGCAGTTTTTGAATACCCGTAAATGGACCAACGACACGTATCTGCCACACGAGAAAATAAACTGCAGCATTCTCATCAACATTAACGATATGCCTGCGATTGGCATTTTCAGCGCCTCGGTGCAGGTACAAGCTGCACGGCCGGTATACAATACAAATTATACCAGTCTGACCTTCAACTTCGCTGATCGCGATTGGGAATTTGACTACCTCGAATCGCAGCCGTTGGAGTTCAACGACAACACCTACACATCCAACATTACCTCCATGCTGGCTTATTACGCTTACATCATTATTGGTGTGGACTACGACACCTTTAGCGAAATGGGTGGCACACCACACTTCCAGCGGGCGCTGCAGGTTGTAAACAATGCACAGTCTTCAAACCGTCCTGGCTGGCAATCGGTGGGCAGCATTCGTAACCGGTACTGGCTGGTGGAAAATCTGATTAACCCGCAATTTGCCGACATCCGTAAGTCATCCTATACCTACCATCGCCTCGGGTTGGATTCGTTCGATAAAAATCCAGATCAAAGCAGAGAGGTGATTTTGAAAGGCCTGAAGGACATTAAAAAAGCCCGTGATATCAACCCCAATGCCATCATTGTCATTTCCTTTTTCGATACCAAAGCCAAGGAACTGGCCAACCTTTTTTCGGAGGGGCAACTGCCCATTCGAAGGGAAGCGTATGAACTGATTACCAGCATGGACCCCACCAACCGGGCCAATTACGAAAAGATCATCAAGAACTGATGGATTGGAAGCCAGCGCTTTTCGATCCACCGCTTCATGGTGTATATTTCGGAATAATAATTTCCATTGCTCACGCATCTTACGATAAAAAACTACGCGCTTATCCGCCACCTGGAAATGGAACCTTCCCGGCACCTGAATGTGATTACCGGGGAGACCGGTGCCGGAAAGTCCATCATGTTAGGCGCAATGGCCTTGCTGATGGGCAACCGGGCCGATACCAAAGTGCTGTGGAATGAACAGGAAAAATGTGTTACCGAGGGCGTATTCGATATCCAGGGATATAACCTGAAATCTTTCTTCCAGGAGGAAAATCTTGATTATGATGATCAAACCGTAATCAGGCGCGAAATCAGTCCGGGTGGGAAATCACGGGCATTTATCAACGACACACCGGTTACCCTTGATGTATTGAAGATGTTGGGCAACCAATTGATGGACATTCATTCGCAGCATGAAACCCTGCAGCTTGGCCACCAGGCGTTTCAACTGAAGCTGATTGATGCATTTGCCGGGCATCAGCCTTTATTGGAAAAATATCAAATCACCTGGCAAAACTTTCTACGCGCGAAGGATGCCTACACCGAACTCCAGCAACAAGCCGATAGCCTGCGCCAGGAGGCAGACTTCATCAACTTTCAGTTGGAGGAATTATCCGCTGCCGCTTTAGAACCGGAAGAACAGGTAAAACTTGAATCGGAGTTGAAAATCATGGAGCATGCCGAGGACATAAAAAGCCGGTTTAACCTGATTCTTGACTTGCTTACGCGATCGGAATACGCTTCCCGACAAGGGTTGAGTGAAGCCAAAACGCATTTGCAGGCAGTGTCGGGTTTTTCAAAAAATTATGAAAATCTTTTTGAACGCCTGCAAAGCCTGATTATCGAACTCGATGACGTACTGAGCGAAATAGAACATGAAGAATCCTCCATTGAGTATGATCCTGAGCGGGCAACCTCCATCAAAGAACGCATTGACTTGCTTTACCGGCTATTGAAAAAACATCGGCTAAATACAATTGCTGAACTGTTGAACCTACAGGATGAACTGCAACGCAAGTCCAACCTTACGGCAAACCTGGATGCGGAGTTAACCAAAGCAAAATCTGCATTTGAACAGGCAGAAAAAAATCTGAACACAACGGCCAGCCAATTGAGCAATAGCCGGCAGAAAGTTTTTGATCCGCTTTGCAGACAGATTACTCAACTGCTAAAAGAGCTCGGCATTCCTGAAGCGGTGTTGAAAATCCACCACGAAACTGTACCAGCTTCCAGCACCGGTACAGATAAAATCGAAGTATTGTTCAGCGCCAACAAAGGCATTGCCCCACGACCACTGGCCCAGGTAGCATCAGGTGGGGAATTTTCGCGCCTGATGTTTTGCATCAAATACGTGATGGCCGAGAAAACGGAAATGCCCACCCTCGTGCTGGATGAAATTGATAGTGGGGTTTCGGGAGAAATTGCGATCCGGTTAGGCAAGCTCATGAAAGAAATGGCGGCCAACCATCAACTGATTACGATCAGCCACCTGCCGCAAATTGCTGCCAAAGCCGATACGCATTACTATGTATTCAAGGATAACACATCAACCAAAACCATTAGTACTATCCGGTTGCTGAACGAAGAGGAACGTATTGAAGAAATTGCCAAGATGCTTGGCGGTGACAAGCCAACACCGGTTGCCGTTGAAAATGCGCGGGAGTTACTGGTGCGCTGAGGTCGCTACTTTTAAATTCCACACCTCATCATACTCCACATCTCCGCCATCTACCAACTCACGGATCACTTCCAGAAACAATTCCACATCCTTCGGGTTAATGTGCTGTTCCAAATCTTCGCTGCTCATGGGCTTGTCGTGCAAAAACCGGAGAATTTCACCGCGCAACTCCTTCGATTCGGAAAGGTTCTCCCTTTTCTTTGCG
>CAZOYJ010000292.1:0-3634 GCA_964583905.1 uncultured Roseivirgaceae bacterium | reverse complement strand
GTATCCCTGGCGCTTGATATTACTCAACTCGGTGAGGTAGTAGTTACAGCAACAGGCGAACGTGATGCCCGGTCGCTGGGGTATTCAACGGCTGTACTATCAAGCGAGCGGGTTCAATTACTTTCGGAACCTGATCCATTACGTGCCCTGACGGGAAAAATTGCCGGGGTTCAGATCGGTGGCAGTGGCGGCCAGGTGGCTGGAGCCACGAACATCATCATCCGGGGTAAGGGATCATTAACCGGAAATAATCAACCCTTGTTTGTTGTCGATGGCATTCCCTATGACAATTCAAGTTTTGATACGGATGGTTTAGGTAATGCAGTTGGTGGAGTCAACAGTGCAGGGAATACCAACCGGGCGTTTGACATTGATCCGAACAACATTGAATCGATTAACATTCTGAAAGGAGCGGCCGCTTCTGCGCTGTATGGTTCGCGGGCTGCCAACGGGGTAATTGTAATCACTACCAAATCATCCAAGAAGAATTCGCAAAAGGGCATGCGGGTTTCCGTGAATACGTCCAAGTCGTTTGAAGAGGTTTCCAAAACCCCAAACATCCAGAAAAAATACACACAAGGTGCTGAGTTTCAATATAACGGTGCATTTGTAGGTACGTGGGGCAATACGTATGAAAATGTTAACGCGGCAGGGGGAGTAGCACATCCGCTGGATCAACCCGGATTTAATGCAGCGTTCCCCGAATTCATCGGCCAAAAAATCCTATTAAAGCCTAACGATAATGTGCGGAACTTTTTCAACACCGGAACGATCGATGAATTTGGGCTTTCCATTACTTCGGGTGGCGAATCGGCTAATTTGAATGCAGGCTTTGGATACATGCTCAACAATGGAATAGTGCCTCATAACCAGGTTGAACGGGTTAATTTCAACTTTGGCGGCAATGCGCAATTAGACAATGGCTTGCAACTAAACGGAGGAATAAGCTACACGAAAACAAGTGTAGATGGAATGCAATTGGGTACCGGTTTAGGATCACAACTTATGGCGCGATTGCTTTTCTTGCCCCCGAGCTATGACTTAGTAAATCAACCCTTTGAAAATCCGTTAACGGGTGGCAGTGTTTTTTACCGCACGGATATTGACAATCCTTTATGGAGCGCTAAAAATTCACCTGAGATCTCACGTGTAAACCGTTGGAATGGTTTTATGAAATTAGGTTATGACGTTACGGAGTGGCTCAATGTCGCGTATCGATTTGGCTACAACGGCTATACCGACAGACGGAAAAATGTGATTGGAAAAGGAACAACCTCAATTGCCCAGGATGGCCGAATCATACTTGACGATATTTCATATGAAGAGCTGGACGGTACCTTTTTACTTACGGTTAACAAAGACATTACCAGTGATTTCAGCCTGCTGGCTACAATTCTTCATAACGTAAATCAACGAACCACCGACCGCCAATCCATGCTAGGCACAAACTTTATCTTGCGGGATATCCTCGACATTGATAATACCCAGGAACAGGTTAGAAATGGCGGAGGCTTTTCCCGAAGAAGGTTAATGGGGTTAGCGGCTGATATTACATTAGGGTACCGGGATTGGATCTTTTTGAATGTAGTAGGTCGTAATGACTGGGCTTCTACTTTGCCTCCCGAAACCCGATCATTCTTTTATCCGGGGGCCAGTGTTTCCGTTATTCTGAGCGATGGCCTGGATCTGAAAGGCAAGTACCTGGATTTCCTGAAAGTCAGGGCGGCCTGGGCACAGGCAGGCTCAGAGGGAGATCCCTATCTCACGCAAACCATCTTTAATCTGGGGGATCCCTTCAGGAATGTAACAAACCAGGTTGAAAGCACGCAAATTGGAAATGCCGGATTGCGTAATGAGCTTTTGCAGGAACTTGAATTCGGGATTGAAACCAAACACTTTAATAACCGGATTGGGCTGAATGTTAATTACTACACCCGTAGCACGATCGATGGAATTTTTGCCAGCGCCATCGCCCCGTCAAGCGGCTACACTAGCAGTATTGTTAATATCGGTAAAGTTGAAAACAAGGGCTGGGAAGTGGGCTTGTTGGTTACACCCCTACAGTTGTCGAACGGATTTGTTTGGGATATCAATGCACAATTTACCCGGAACCGATCGAAAGTAATTGAGTTGGGCCCAGGAATTAATCAGGTCATAAGCGATGGATTTGCCAACATCGGTAATGTACACCGGGTTGGCCTTCCGTACGGAATGATTTTAGGGAATGATTATTTTAAAGATGCCGAAACCGGTAAGCCGTTAATCAGTCCGAATACAGGCCTTTTTGTAACGAACCCTGAGTTGCAGATTATTGGCGATCCGAACCCCGATTTTAATCTGGCGGTAACGAATTCGTTCTCCTATAAGGGCCTATTCCTTTCAGCCATGATTGATTGGGTGCAGGGAGGTGATCTGTACAGCCTGACAACGGCTAGTGCGGTAAGCCGGGGAGTACTGGCTTTCTCTGCCGACCGTGAGCGTAACCGGGTTATCGATGGATTTATTTTTGACCCCGAAACGCTGCAGGCAGCAGTAGATGCAGAAGGGAATAAAATTCCAAATACCATAGCCGTCAGCACGAATGAATATCACTTTATTGACGGTATTGGTTCCGCAGGAGCAAATTCGCACAACGTGTATGATGCAACGGTTATTCGTTTGCGGGAAATCTTAATCGGGTACACTTTACCGAAGGCCTGGTTGAGCAAAACACCATTTGGTTCGGCAACCCTTTCGATATCCGGCCGGAATTTATGGTATACCACACCCAATTTTCTTAATGACATGAATTTTGATCCGGAAACCAACATTGGTCAAGGCAATAACCAGGGTTTGGAATTTTCAAGTGTACCCTCAACAAGGAGAATTGGATTTAATCTACGGTTCACACTATAAAACATGAAAATCGATATGAAGAAAATATTTAATAAAGCTATACTGTTGGGCATCACCCTATCGGTATTAGGGTCGTGTGACAATTTTTTTGACATCAACCAGGACCCGAATAATCCTGCTGAAGGAACCTTAACCCTCCTGTTACCCGGCAGCCAAATAAGCATGGCAGCGGGTTTAAACGGCACAGTAAATCAACATGCCAGTGTTTTTGTTCAACATTTCTACGGCCTTACGCCAAGCGCCTATGCCTTGCTGAATGCCAGCTACAATGCCAGTTGGAGTAATCTGTATGCCGGAGCATTGAGAAATATGGACAACATTATTACTGATGCGTTGGAAAGCCAGCTAAGCTTTGCGGCCGTGTGCAAACTTCAGAAAGCCTTCATTTATGTAAACCTGGTCGACATGTTTGGAAGCGTTCCGTTTTCCGAGGCCCTTCAGGGTCAGAATAACCTCAGTCCAGCATTAGAAACCGGACAGAATATTTACAATGCGCTGTTTGATTTAATCGATGAGGCCCTGGCTGAGCTCAGAACGGTTCAGGAAACACCTGCTGCATACCAGTCACTGGCCGGAATTGACTTGATCTACGATGGCAACATTGGTCATTGGATCAAGATGGGCAATTCTTTGAAAATTAAGATGTTCAATCAAATGCGATTGGTTAATGCATCAGCAGCTACCAACGGTATTCAGGATATCCTTGATAATCTGGCCACGCATGGTGGCATTATTTCAA
>CAZOYJ010000291.1:0-3656 GCA_964583905.1 uncultured Roseivirgaceae bacterium | reverse complement strand
TTGTCCTATTGAGAAAAGCCTTTATTCTGATGCTAGTGTCAGGGGTAGGTTTACTGATTTCCTGTGCAGAAGAGAACCTTGCCCTGTTGGAGGAAACAGCCCTGATCAATGAAGAAGTATTGACTGATTTTTATTTCCAGGATGCAGACGACATGGCCGGTATTGTCATGCTGGCCGACAACGGCACCTCTACCGGTGGCCGGAAAATGGATGAGAGCCGGGCGGTGAATGTTAACGACCATCGTTTTGCCTGCAGTGGAGTAGTTGTAACCCTAACCCTTCATGAGGAATCCACCCCGGAAATACCACGCGGAAAAATTGTAATTGATTTTGGTACCGGGTGTATAGATGGAGCCGGAAACGAGCGGAAAGGTAAAATTGTAATTGAATTTACCGGCAAAAGATTTTACCCGGGATCCATCGTTACTTCTACTTTTCAGGGTTACTCAATCAATGGAATTTCATTGATCGGAACCCGGACAAAAACCAATCTGACCGGAAGCAAGGACGATGCGCCTAAATTCAGCGTTGAATTGGCTGGCGGAAAAACCATCTGGCCGGATGGCACTGAAGCCGAGCGTGAAAATTGTTTTATTCGCGAATGGATCAAAGCCTCCAATCGGATAAACGATGCCATGGTGGTTTCGCAATGTGATGAGGCCGAATTTGCTGCACAAGGCATTAACCGCAGGGGTAAGGCATACCAGGTAATTATTGTTGAACCGCTTTTGTATAAGCGGAGTTGTCCGTTAGCTGTATCCGGGATAAAACAATTTATTGACGTGGCCTCCGGAAAAGTGATTGAAGTAAACTATGGTGATGGTCAGTGCGATAGAATCGTGACGGTTACCGCAAACGGAAGTACCCGGACGGTAGAAATTAAAAAACGAGGATAATCAATACCTTGAATAGTATACGAAGCCCTGCAAATTGCGGGGCTTTTTGTTTGACCGATGACTTAATATCTTTACAGCGTTTTGTATTTCTTTGCAGCTACAACCACCAACTATGAAACAATACCTCGATTTGATGCAGGATATCCTGGAAACAGGCGTGCACAAGACCGACCGTACCGGTACCGGAACGTATTCGGTTTTTGGCCGGCAACTCCGGTTTGATTTGGGCAATGGTTTTCCACTGGTCACAACCAAAAAACTCCATCTCCGGTCGATTATCATAGAACTGTTGTGGTTTTTGAAAGGCGATACCAACATCCAATATTTGCACGATAATAAAGTAACGATCTGGGATGAATGGGCTGACGCGAAAGGAGATCTCGGTCCGGTTTACGGCCACCAGTGGCGAAGCTGGCCTGCACCCGATGGTACAGCCATCGATCAGATCAGCAAAGTATTGGAACAGATTAAAACAAAGCCCGATTCACGCAGGCATATCGTATCGGCCTGGAACCCGGCCGAAGTGGATAAGATGGCGTTACCACCCTGTCATGCCTTATTTCAGTTCTATGTAGCCGATGGTAAGTTGTCGTGTCAGCTTTACCAACGCAGTGCTGATTACTTTCTTGGCGTTCCTTTTAACATTGCCAGTTATGCTTTGCTTACCCATATGTTTGCCCAGCAATGCAATCTGGAGCCGGGTGAATTTGTATGGACAGGAGGAGATGTACACTTGTACACCAATCATGTAGATCAAGCCAAACTTCAATTAACCCGCGAACCGTTTACCCTTCCGCAACTAGTTATCAAGCAAAAACCAAAGACCTTGTTCGACTACCAGTTTGAGGATTTCGAGATTGTAAATTACCAGGCGCATCCGGCTATTAAAGCGCCTATTGCTGTATAGCTAGCAACCCTTAAATAATACCTGAATTGGGGGAGTAATTCTGTAACATTAGAATCCTTCAGGCGACAAATGCCGTATTCAAACAGGTATGCACGAGAAAAGCAGCGTTTTTGATATGATCGGCCCGGTGATGATCGGCCCCTCAAGCTCGCATACAGCCGGGGTAGTTCGGATCGCCCGCACGGCTATCCGGTTGCTGGGTGGTCAACCCGAATCAGCCCACATTATTTTTTACAATTCATTTGCCCGTACCTACGAAGGCCACGGCAGTGACAGGGCTATTATTGCCGGATTACTGGACTTCAAAACCGATGATAAACGCATTAAGGATTCTTTAAGCCTGGCTAAAGATCAGAGTTTAACCTATACGTTTAAATCTGTAGCCAACGCCTCAACCATGCACCCCAATACGATACGCCTGAACCTGAAGAAAGGCGACCGCGAAATAGAAGTACTGGGCGAGAGTAGGGGTGGTGGTATAATTAATATTGCCGAAGTGGATGGCTTCAAAGCCGATTTCAGCGCCAACCTGCATACCCTTGTAATATTTGCCGATGACGTGAAGGGCAGTATTGCCTTTATTGCCGGCATACTGGCCAATGACGAATGTAACATTGCCACCATGTCCGTATCCCGTAAGGGAAAGCACGATGAAGCCTGCCTGGTTATTGAAATGGACTCAGGTATTAAGGCTGTAACATTAACCTACCTGCGGAGTCTAACGTGGGTAAAAGAAGTTATTTACATACCCGATATCGATTTATAATGAAAACGAGAATCTGTTCCTTTCTGCTGATTGTATTGGCCTTACAACTTTCAGCACAGAATGTAAATAAGGTTTGGACCTTACGGGAGCTTATTGACCATGCAACCGCTAATAATCTAACGGTAAAACGAAGCACGTACGGAGTTCAAACCGGAGAGATCAATTACAGGCAATCCAAAATGGCCCTGCTGCCCTCTTTAAATGCTTCCGGTAATTACGGTTTTAACTGGGGTCGTAACATTGACCCAACCACAAACTTGTTTGTGGAACAACGGATAAATTCCATCAATGCAAGCGCCAGCAGTTCGTTGTTGTTGTGGAATGGCTTTCGATTGTTTTATTCCATGAAACAAAATGAAGCCGAGTTGGATGCAACCAATCAGGACCTGATAAAGGTTAGAAACGATGTGATCCTTAACGTGATAACCCTATACCTGAACGTGGTATTTAATAAGGAACTTTATTCCAATGCGCAGTTACAGCTTAACTCTACCCTGGAACAGCTTGAACGTACGCGAAGACTGGCCCAAGCCGGATCGGTGCCCAGGGGAGATGTACTTAATCTGGAAGCTCAGCACGCTACAAATGAGCTTAATCTTATTCAGCGGGAGAATGCGTTAAATCTTTCACTACTTCAGCTCAAACAGGCGCTTCAGTTACCGGCATCTGTGCCGATGGATGTAGAACTTCCTCAGGTTAATATTGAGGATCAGCTATTGTTAAGCCGATCGGCAAATGAGATCTATGAAATCGCAACGTTAGCCATGCCCGAAATCCAGGCGGCCCGGATCCGGCAAAAAAGCGCTGCATTAGCCTTGCGCTCCACACGCGGAAATTATTATCCAAGACTTACGGTGAGTGGTTCTTTTTCCACCCTTTATTCATCTGCACGGATGGCAACAACCGTGGAAGGAACGAACATTGTTCCTACGGAAATCGGGTACCTGCAAAACGATCCTGCCCAGCGTGTATATTATGACCGCGTAGTACCACAGCTTTCCTTCAATACCGTTGGGTATAATGAGCAATTCAGAAATAACCTGGGCAAAGGACTGGGTTTTAACTTACAGATTCCAATCTTCAATGG
>CAZOYJ010000290.1:0-3697 GCA_964583905.1 uncultured Roseivirgaceae bacterium | reverse complement strand
AATGAATCTTTCCCAATATTAGCAAATTCAAATACATACCCGCCCGCATATCGGCTTATGGTTTTAAAGTAATAATTTCCGGTAGTGAAGTCATACGCGCGCACAGCTTCGTCTTGCGATGGTGTTGTGTTGGTGAAGTCATAGCTCTGCCATTTGTTGTAATTCAACCCCGTTGTTTCGTATGAAAGTATTTTTATGTCCTGCCATTCGCCCATATGTTTTTTAGCATTCTCAATCAGTACATGAGGAGACTGTCCCATAGCAAAAGTTGATGCTCCGAAAAATAAAATCGCGTTCAATAATTTCATAAAATAAAAATTAAGTAAGCTAACGAAAGAAGCTGCAAGCTACACGATGAGGCCTGCGCATACCTGAGAATTAGACCAGCCCCTAATTTAGATGGTCAGACTATGTTTATCGAAGAACCAAGCGCTTTGACAGGTAGCTTCCGTGTTCAGCGAAGAAAAAAAGACTTTCGTCTAAAGTTTCCTGAAATCTTGTGCACTGGGCATAGCCTGCGCTAATTCATAATCCAAATGTTATACCTTTGTCCGGTTGTGTCGCTGATGAAAAGGTATAGCCGTATACTCATCCATGCGTTAGCCTGGATGCTGTTTTTGCTATACGAATGGATTTTCAAGCAAGGGGTACTCAATAATCCGGAAGCATCAATTTTTCAATTAAAGATCGTTCTTGTGCGCGTAGCGGCTTTGATGCCTGCAGTATACCTAACCATTTGTTATTTAGTTCCCAAACTTTTTTACCGTGCAAAGAAGTTTCAATTTTTTGGAGCGTGCATTGCACTTGTTGCTGCGGATACCCTTTTGATGAAGACGCTCACCTATTTCCTTGTGCTGAAAGGAGTACCCGGATTTGCACCAACGTTTATGGCCTCCCTTGGCAACCTCACCGGATGGTTGGTGTTTATGGGAAACATCAGTTTAAATCTCAGCTTCGTACTGATGATATTTTTTATTAACAAATCCCTGGAGGACGAGCGAAAACGTCAGGCATTGGAGGCTGCTAAAAGAGAAGCTGAATTGCAACTTCTCAAATCACAAGTACAGCCACATTTTATTTTCAACACACTTAACAACATCTATTCGCTTTCGAAAAGTGGAGCGGCCAACACCACAACTGAAATGATTTACAGGCTCTCGGATGTACTTGAATACATGCTTTACGACAGCAGTAAAGAGTGGGTGCCTGTAAAGCGTGAAATTACGTATATTGAAAATTACCTGAACCTTGAAAAGATAAGGTTTGGCAGTCGCCTGGATATTTCCCTGAACGTTTACGGTGAAATGGATCAGCTCGAAATCCCCCCCTTGGTTCTGTTGCCTTTTGTTGAAAACAGCTTCAAGCATGGACTAAGTGGCGAAACCGGAAATTGCTGGATTCGTGTTGATGTGGAATTAGCAGATGAGTATTTAACCATGAAGGTGGAGAATAGCAAACAAGAAACTCAACCTTCGTTCGCTGTAAAAGGCGGAATTGGCCTCTCGAATGTCCGCAAACGCCTGGAGATCATGATGGAAAATGATTTCGAGATTGGGCAATCGGATGGAGGACATCAGTACTTAGCCAGCGTGCGATTAAAACCAAGAAAAATCACCGGAAAATATGAGCAAAAGATTGAAGTGCCTGGTGATTGATGATGAGCCACTCGCGGCCGATCTTATCAAATCCTACATTGAAGCAGTTGAAGAACTTGAACTTATAAGCGTTCACCACAACGCCTTAGATGCACTGGCAGATTTACGGAAGCAAACGATTGATCTGATCTTCCTGGACATCCAAATGCCTAAACTTACAGGTCTTGAATTAATCCGGACGTTGTCCAATCCGCCTGCAGTGATTTTCACCACCGCCTACCGGGAGTATGCCGTAGAAGGTTTTGATCTCGATGCGGTGGACTATCTGGTAAAACCGGTTACCTTTGAAAGGTTTCTTAAGGCAATTCATAAATTGCTGCGCAGAGAAAATCCGGGAATTGAAAGTAAGATAATACAGGAAGATCCTTATGTTTATTATCGTGTGGACAGACAGCAGGTTAAAGTCTTTCTGAAAGATATACTTTGGATTGAAAGCCTTAAAGATTATCTGAAAATAGTCCTCACAGGAAACAAAACATTAGTCACGCATCAACGGATTTCCTATGCCGCAGAAAGCCTTCCTGCCTCACTATTCCTCAGAATTCATCGCTCGTATATTGTTGCCCGAAATAAAGTAACCTCCTTTAAGTCGGATGAAGTTATTGTAGGGCAACAATCCTTACCGATAGGAAGCAGTTATAAACAACATGTACTGCGTGAATTGATCGCATAGCCAATAGCTTTAAGTGTCTAATCCTAACATTTCTTTAAAACTTTTTCCTTAAGGTGCGTCTATTAACTTCGTAAGGATTTACTGAGTTAGCTTAGTATACATTTAAGTATATAACCGTAAAACTCGTCCCAAGGCGATTGCTTTGCCCAAGTCTCCAACGAATTTAACTTTAAATTTAAATCAGAACACTTCTTCAACAGTTAATATTATTCTTTCGGCTATATTTTTTGCAGTCGTTATATGCGAAAGATCCTGATACAATTTTCCATCTTTACCTGAATAATGTCCATGACCTATTAAATTCATTATTTTATAAGTGACAGGTTGTACTTCTTCAACCTCCATTTCTGCAGCATAAATTAATGACGGCTGCCCTATCTGTCCTGAACCGGAATAAATTTCATCGTTGGGAAATCGATCTTTGGAAAAGTACTCATTCCAATCAAAGGATTGATTTATTTCAATCAAAACCCTGTAAACATTACTGTTCCTGAAATTAGCCGTTGATTTCACAATGAAATTGTTTGTTGGAGTAGCTCCTGAAACTCCATCTAAATCGGGAGAATCATCCAGCGGAATAAAAAGTCCATCAGAAGCTTGAATACCTCTTTTGTGAGACCAGTAAGGGAGGGCCTCAGGTCGCCTTAGGACTGCTGACTCCCAAGTATCATTAACCTTTTTTCCATACCTAAAGGTGCTGGATGCTATTACCCTTGAGATATACAAGGTTTCAATATAATTACCAGCAGAATCTTCTACCCATACAGCAAACAATGGAAATTTAAAAGATTTTCCTTTCTTCAGTTCAAGGCTGATCTTATGCTTTCCAACATTTTTATCTAATTCGATAATCTGATAATCAAAAATTTCTTCCGATTTACCGATTTGCTTATTCCTGAACTGATTACCGAAAACATAAACCCCATCTAATAAGGGCAGGTTGAAATACAAACCTGTTGCTAGCGATAAAATAACAAGAAAAATTAAAGGACTTTGGAGTTTCTTTAATTTAGCTTGTTTTTTTCCTGTTAGATAATTTGATAACGGTAATTTATTGTTTACCACATGCAGTATAACAGCTATGATAAAGAGTAAGGCAAAAAAAGTGTGTAGGGATGCAATATTTTTTTCAAACGGGGTAAAATACATCAATACACCGGATAGTGTAACGATTACAAAAATCCCAAGTAAACTGTTTCCTAGTAGTCGTCTGTTCATGATATTTAAAAACTTTCGATTTACCGGGAAGCATTTGCATAAACAATACCGAAGAATGGGGTATATTTAAATGGGCCGTTCATTGACTAGGTCTTTTGCCTGATCATCTTCCAGTATGTTGCGTTTGAATCAAGCTTCGACCGCTTTCATG
>CAZOYJ010000289.1:1563-3708 GCA_964583905.1 uncultured Roseivirgaceae bacterium | reverse complement strand
AAAACCCTTTGAAATCCGTAAAGAGAACTGTAACACTTTCGTAGTAGCGGGTTTTAGCGTGGCCGGAGGTTTCCAGTTCGCGGGCGGTTTCTTCGGGTAGGATGTTGAGGAGGAGTTCTTTCGATTTGTCGCGTTCCGTCTGGATGATCTTGTTGGTGCGTTTTACATACTTGTAGCGGCTGAAGATACCGGCTACCATTATGAGCAACATCAACCCGGTGATGCCTGCCGCCCACGTTACGATTTTTTGGCGTTGGATGGTGGCTTCCTGCACCGCAATGGCCGACTCTTTTTTTTCCAGTTCAAAGTTGAATTGGAGTTGCTGGATTTTTTTGTCTTCGTCCGTGTTGTACAGGGTATCCTTAATTCTTGTAAGGAGGGATTCAAACCGGTAAGCGTTCTTGAAATCTCCTAAATCGGCATAGGCTAATGCAAGTGATTCGTATGCATCTTTTACCTGTTGACGGGAGCCAATCGATTCGCTGATTTTCTGAGCTTCCCGATAGGCATCAATCGATTTCAGTAATTCGCCTTGCATGCGTAGGGTATGGGCCAGCCCTAACAAGCTTTGTGCGAGTTCCAGCTTCGCTTCCTGATCCCGGGCAATGCTTACGGCTTCGTTGTGGTATTCCAGCGCCTTGTCAAAGTTATTCTGCAGCGCGTATATAGCCCCCAGGTAACTCAAAGGAAAGCAGGCATACTGGGTTCCCTGATCGATTTCAGCAGCGGTTTCCAAAAAAGTGCGGGCCGAATCGTATTGGGCTTTCTTAAAGTAAATTTCACCAATGTTGAAAGAAGCTGCAGCGATGCCTTCCGGATAATTCTGTTCTTCAAAAAGACGCAGTGCCAGCAAATAATATTGAATGGCTTTGTCTAAGCTGGCCACCTTGTTAGAGTAGACCGTGCCCAGGTTATTGTAGATGGTGGAGATTCTTTTCTTGTCGTTGATTTCTTCCGCAATTTTAAGGGCATTAAGGTGGTATTCGACTGATTTCGTGTCGTCTCCCATGTTGAAGTAGTTGCTGCCAAGGTTGTCGAGCACGTTGGCAAGCTCTTCTTTATGATTCAAGGTTTGAAAGATGTCAAGTGCAATCCGGTATTCGTCATCGGCTTCCGGATAGGCAGCGAGCTGGGCGGAGTAATATTGGCCTAATTGTTTATGGGCACGTCCTACGCCAAGGTCGTAACGTATTTCATGAGCAAGGTCACGGGCCTCGGCAGCAAGCAGGATGGCTTCGTTCACATCGGTGCCCTTGTACAGGTTACTCAGTTTAAGCAGGGCATTTACTTTTGTCGTGTCGGCAGACAATGTGGCTAAACGTTTTTCAAGATCGGTTACCGGGTCAATTTTTTCCTGGGAAAACCCTGTAAGGATACCGGTAAGAAAAAATAGGATTGAAAAAAAGCGATGCATGAGCAATGTTAAGGGTCGAATTTACGAATCATTTCACAGAGAACTAAATGAATAACTCCATGTAAACAAAAAAAAGAATGGGGGAGGCCCATTCTTTTTTATCTGGATTTGTTAATTGTTTAGTTTATGCGCTTGAAAACTTTTAATGATTTGGTTCCTGCCATTGTTCTGACATTAATGATATACATCCCAGCCTTCATGTCGGAGAAATCGACTTCCATTCGGTTAGAATCACTATGCCACGTGGCTTCTACCGGGTAAATTCTTCCCATGCCATCGACAATCATTACATCCGAAGCTGCTGGTTGTGTGGTTATACCTTTGATGATAATATTCACAACATCATGAACAGGGTTCGGATACGCATGGATTTCACCAGGGAGTTCATCAACAAGGGTAGCTTCCTGTCCGGCTGCTGTGCTGGCTCGGGTATTAATTATTCTAGCCGATTCGGTACCGGCATTGTTACCTTGTACGGCCAGAATCTGGGCTACCCATGCCTCTTGTTTTGAAGCAACAGCTGTTTTGGCTCCCGTTTCACCTTTTACCGGCTGAACATAGTAGGCCAGCATATTGGATGTAAGGCCTTCTTTATGGTTTGGATCATCGTACAATTCGGTCATTCCAGCAGGTGGTGTCCAGGTAGCATCCGTTTTGTTGGTAAAGAATGCCATCACCAGAGAATTACATCCTGAGGTTGTAATTGAAGGTGCAATGGCATCATATGATCT
>CAZOYJ010000289.1:0-1553 GCA_964583905.1 uncultured Roseivirgaceae bacterium | reverse complement strand
AGGGATTGGCCCCGCGCTATTGGCACCTTCAATCCGGATAATCCCCATTGCCCATTTCGGACTGGAGGACAAGTAAAAGTCGTAGGAAGAAGGTTCATTAGAGGAGGCAATCTTGAAGTAATTTGCCAGGCCAACATTGTTGGCCTGATTCGTACGTTGTATCAGGGTCCATCCTTCGGGCGGGGTAATTCCCACATTGCTACCCTTTTCATGGGTCAACCCAACAATTAGCAAGTCACCTGCCTGGGTTCCATTCGGCAGCCCAACATTAGCAGGTGCATTACTGCCCTTGCCTTTTGAGGTTACATATGCCATAATTTGTGGAGCGTCATGACACTTGATGGTGATAGATGCAGTTGCAAAGGCCGAATTGTAGTTAGTATTACCTGGAAAACTGGCGGTTACCTGATAGGTACCCACTTCAGTTGGAGCCGTTGCCGTAGGGCCATATAGGGTAGTTCCTGTTCCTTGGTAACTAAACGTTACATCCGGTGTCAGGATATCCGTTTCACCACCGATGCCATAGGCAAAACCAGTTGCCGGTTTCGGATTTCCGTCATAGGTGAATTCGCCACCCGTCACGCTGACCGTGGCTTCCGCTTTGTTGATGGTAATAGTGGCTGTTTCAGCGTTTGCATTATAATTAATGTTTCCGCCAAAGTTGGCTGTCACCTGATAGGTGCCTGCATTTAGTGGTGCCGTTGACGTAGGTCCATAGTCCGTACCATTGGTTCCTTCATAACTGAAGGTTACCGCAGGCGCTAATACGTCTTCTTCACCACCTACACCGTATGCAAAACCGGTAGCTTCTTTTGTGGTTCCGTCATACACAAACGTACCTCCGTTAACTACAACCACGGGGGTAGCTTTTGTAACAGTAAGTTTACCCAGGACTGCATTTTCTATATCGACAACATAATTGGCGGGCTGAATCAATGTCACATCAGGGACGATAGTATAGGTGCCGACTTCAATGATTCCTGTGCTGGCAAAGGATCCATTTTCGGTTTCCAATGTATAGGTTATGGATTCCACCACAGACGCCTGATCTTCCGATAACGTTACCTCATTTCCTTCGCTATCGAGGAAGGTAGTACTAAAGGCAAATCCGGTAAACTCGGATGCATACTCCGGTGCCGGGTCACCATAGACAATTTCATTCGGGTTTGCCGAAGTGCTTATGGTAAGCGTAGCCGGAGTAATAGTGAGGTTACCAGGTTGGTAGGCAATCTGGAAGTTGGGGGATTCAAATGTTCCCGGTACGATGAAATGATTACCCACACCTGTTCCGCTAACAAGGTTAATGGAGAAGAATTCCAGATTGGCATCGTCATCCGGGTTACCTTCGTCATCGGCACCGAAATCATAATAGTCCTTGCCGTTTACCGTTACGGTGTCTGCCGGTTCAAGGTCATTTTCTCCGAAAATAATCAGCACGTTATCGAGCTCCTCTATTTCTTCTTCATCTTCACTTTCGGCATTGATCAGCGTTCTTCCATTAATGAGTGTTCTTCCGTTGATCAGCGTACGGGCGTTGATCAGGGTTCGTCCGT
>CAZOYJ010000288.1:0-3727 GCA_964583905.1 uncultured Roseivirgaceae bacterium | reverse complement strand
AACTCCCCCAGGACCGGAAGGTAGCAAGGGTAGGCGGTTGTAGCGGTGCGATGTTGGTTTGCCATTTTTATTTGATTGCCTACGCTATTAACCGCCCAGCCGCTTTATCCCTCCCAATGCATTCCTTATTTTTACCGTAAATTATAAACCTGATGAAGTTTTTTATCGATACCGCAAACCTGAACGAAATTAAAGAAGCTTACGACCTGGGCGTACTGGACGGGGTTACCACCAACCCTTCCTTAATGGCCAAAGAAGGCATTACAGGCGAAGCGAACATCCGTGCCCATTACAAGGCCATCTGCAACATTGTCGATAATAATGTTAGCGCTGAGGTGATTGCAACCGATTATGATGGCATGATCAGAGAAGGCCATGCGCTGGCTAAAATTGACGATAAAATCGTAGTGAAAGTGCCCATGATTAAAGATGGCGTGAAGGCGCTGCGCTACTTCTCCAACGAAGGCATCCGCACCAACTGTACGCTGGTGTTTTCGGCCGGCCAGGCGTTGCTGGCGGCCAAGGCCGGGGCAAGTTACGTGTCGCCCTTTATCGGAAGGCTCGATGATGTTTCGGTGGATGGTGTAGAACTGATCGCGCAAATCCGGCACATCTACGATAACTACGGGTATGAAACGGAAGTGCTGGCGGCCTCCATCCGCCATACCATGCACATCGTGAAGTGCGCGGAAGTAGGTGCCGATGTTGCCACCTGCCCGCTGAGCGCCATTATGGGCTTGCTGAAACACCCGCTCACCGATATCGGATTGGAGAAATTTTTAGCCGACCATAAAAAGGCAAATGGATAACTGAATTCCACCATGTTTTCAACCGACCCGATTGTACAGGTAAAAGAAGCAGTCATTTTTCAGGAACACGATACCGTGCTGGAAAACGTTTCGTTCAACATTGAAAAAGGTGAGTTCGTATTTGTGGTCGGCCGAACCGGATCGGGAAAATCCTCCCTCCTCAAAACCTTGTATGCCGACCTCCCCTTGCGCTTGGGACAAATTAAAATTGCCGGCTTCAACATCCACGAAATCAAACCCGCACAAGTACCCTTGCTGCGCAGAAAACTGGGCATCATCTTCCAGGATTTTCAGCTTTTTCCCGACCGCACCGTGGGCGACAACCTGATGTTTGTCATGAAAGCCACAGGCTGGAAAGACAACATCAAAATGAAAACCCGCCTGCAGGAGGTGTTGATGAAAGTGGGCCTCGGATCGGTAGAGAAAAAATTACCCCATCAGCTTTCAGGAGGCGAACAACAACGGGTAGTCATGGCCCGCGCCATGATCAATGAACCTGCCATCCTGATTGCCGATGAACCCACCGGTAACCTCGACCCCGAAGTGTCGTACGAGGTGATGAAAGTATTCCGTGAAATTAATAAAAGCGGTACGGCCATCTTAATGGCTACGCACGACTACGAACTGATTGAAAGTTTTCCGTGCCGGGTGCTCAAATGTGAAAAAGGAAGGTTGATCGACTCTGCCATTGAGCCGTTTGACCTGGCGAAAGGGAGTGTTTAGTATTTTCTTTTGTGTGATCTGATTTATATCATTTCGTAACCGTGATTAGCATCATACCCTGCCACAGGGAGGTGTTGTAATCTTCGATAGTAAATTAAAATCATTGTTGGAATTTTAAACGTATTAATCATGGAATCATTACCCACACCAACCGGAGCGTTTACACTTTCGCCCAGTTTAACCGGCATGCACCGCGAAAGTGTTGCATGGCTGTCGGCTACCGTTCTCTGGAAAAGAGAACTGAGCTTTTTTCAAAAATTACTCGACCAACATGCTCCTAAAATGGATACTGTTGACTTTAAAAAACAAGTCGACCACTTCCAACACCTGATTACCTACTACGATGGCGAACTCGTTGACCTCCTGCACAAGAAACTTCGAAAACACGAAAGCCGGCTCGCCAAAATGTTACAGGAACCTACCGGGTCGGATGCCGCCTATCACCAGGAACACACGGCACTAATGGATGAAACTTCCGCCTTCCAGAAAGTATTTACAGAATTCAAACACGACTTCTTTACGTTTATTGAACAGGGGATGGGGTAAGCCGTACTGCCCACGCCCCTGCCAGGGTGTTCACATGTAACCACCAATTCTGAGCGGATCAGAAGTTGGACGATTCCGGAATTACAAAATATGGCAAATCTGGAATCCGCCCTGCTTCAGCTTTTACCTTTACAGGGAATAGCTACCCGATCATTCACAACGTCTTGCCAACTGCCTACTACCCCTCCTACTATTGTCAATTGCTTCTTTGTCAACTGTCAACTGGACTCAGGGGTTAATATTCGTACGTTAGAATAAACTTAACTTGGAACTAGATTGGCTGGGTAAGTACAACTGAAGCAATCTTCCGGAATTTCGCCAACAACTATTTGGAGCGACTATGCCTGAACGGTATCTTCGCCCCCAGCTAAATTGTAATGCCGTATGCCCCAACCCGATCTTAACCACCTCCAGAAATTAGCAACACAAATCCGCAGAGACATTGTACGCATGGTACACGCCTGCCAAAGCGGCCACCCGGGTGGATCATTGGGTTGTACGGAATTTTTTGTGGCGCTCTATTTTCATGTTCTCAAGCGCAAGCCCGGATTCGATATGAATGGTATCGGGGAAGATATTTTCTTCCTCTCCAACGGGCACATCTCCCCCGTGTGGTATGCAACCCTGGCCCGTGCCGGGTATTTCGAAACAGAAGAACTTTCCACCTTCAGGTTTTTAAACTCCCGGCTCCAGGGGCACCCCGCAACCCATGAAGGTCTACCCGGCATCCGCGTTGCTTCCGGCTCGCTCGGCCAGGGTTTATCTGTAGCCATTGGCGCAGCCCAGATGAAAAAACTGAATACGGATGACCACCTTGTATTTGTACTGATGGGTGATGGCGAACAACAAGAAGGCCAGATCTGGGAAGCCGCCATGTACGCTGCCCATAATAAAGTAGATAACCTGATAGCTACCATTGACTACAACGGACAACAGATTGACGGACCCGTGAAAGAAATTCTCGATCTGAAAAACCTGAAGGCCAAGTGGGAAGCTTTCGGTTGGGATGTGCAGGAATTTAACGGGAATAATCTTGAAGGAGTCATTAACGGTTTAGAGAAATCCAAAACGCTGACCGGAAAGGGTAAGCCTGTTATGAACCTCATGCACACCGAGATGGGCTATGGCGTTGATTTTATGATGAACTCACATAAGTGGCATGGCATAGCGCCTAACGATGAGCAACTTGAAAAAGCGCTGGCGCAGTTGGAAGTGACGGAGTTGGGGGATTATTGACTACTTCAAATTATACTTGCCTGAACTCTTCAAATGATCATACAATGACCACTTGATTTCCTTATCGGGAAGATTGAGTCTCTTAAGTAAGGCTTTATACCTGGGATCGGCACGAAAACCTTTCCCAAAATATTCCATTTCTCTGATCCATCTCACTTTAGGATTTTTTAAGTCAGCAGCTCTCTCCAAATATTGAAAAGCTTTATCAAAATCGCCTTTGTATACATAACAAATCGCAATCTCGACAGGAAAATAATCCGCTTGTTCGGCTTCCGCCCATTTCAGGATTTCTCCGGCTTCCCGTTCGATGCCAGCGAGGTACTTAGGTAAAAATGAGTAAATTTTTGCCCACGGATTTTTATGCGACAATTGGTTGAATCAGGAATCAAACAGGAACAGATTCTTTATCTGAA
>CAZOYJ010000287.1:0-3744 GCA_964583905.1 uncultured Roseivirgaceae bacterium | reverse complement strand
CCGCAAGGACCCGGTTATTTGGGATATTCTGGAAAATGTTTTGAAAGGACACCCTGTTCTTCTCAACCGCGCTCCTACACTTCACCGTTTGGGCATCCAGGCCTTCCAACCCAAGCTGATTGAAGGTAAAGCTATTCAATTACACCCGCTGGTATGTACTGCATTTAACGCTGACTTTGACGGTGACCAGATGGCTGTGCACGTACCGCTCGGACAAGAAGCTATTCTTGAAGCTTCTGTTTTAATGTTGTCTTCACACAACATTCTGAACCCGGCCAATGGTGCGCCTATTACGGTTCCTTCACAGGATATGGTGTTGGGCCTTTATTATCTTACAAAAGGCAGAAAGGGAACACCTGAAAATCCTGTACTGGGTGAAGGTAAACGATTCTTCTCTGCTGAAGAGGTAATCATTGCGTATAATGAAGGCAAACTGGTTAAGCACGCCTATATTAAAGTTCGTGTTAAAATTAAAGATAAGAAAACCGGTGAGCTTAAGGATCAGGTGATCGAGACCGTAGCCGGCCGCGTATTATTCAATCAGTATGTTCCTGAAGAAGCTGGCTTTGTAGATGAACTGCTTACCAAGAAGAAACTTCAGACAATTATTGCGGATGTGTACAAGGCTGCAGGGCTTTCCAAAACTGCCAAGTTCTTGGATGACATTAAAGACCTTGGATTCCAGATGGCCTATAAAGGCGGCCTGTCTATGGGCTTGGATGACGTGAAAGTTCCTGCTGAGAAGGAGAAGTTTGTAGCAGACGCTCAGAAAGAAGTTGATGCCGTATGGAACAACTACATGATGGGTCTTATTACCGATAATGAGCGTTACAACCAGGTTATCGATATCTGGACCCGCACCAACACCATGCTCACGAATACATTGATGCGTCAGTTGGAGGAGGATGAACAGGGCTTCAACCCCATTTATATGATGATGCACTCCGGTGCGCGTGGTTCGCGTGAACAGGTACGCCAGTTGGGTGGTATGCGTGGCTTGATGGCCAAGCCTCAGAAGAACCTGGCCGGATCCGTTGGTTCAATTATCGAAAACCCGATCCTTTCCAACTTTAAAGAAGGACTGGATGTATTGGAGTACTTTATCTCTACCCACGGTGCCCGTAAAGGTCTTGCCGATACTGCGTTGAAGACTGCCGATGCAGGGTACTTAACCCGTAGGTTGGTTGACGTAGCGCATGATCTGGTTATTACAGAAGACGACTGCGGCACGCTGCGTGGATTGAAGGTAACCGCACTGAAAGACAACGAAGACATTGTTGAACCCTTATCGGAACGGATACTCGGCCGCGTTACGGTGCACGATATCTATGATCCGTTGACAGAAGAATTGATTTGTCCGGCCAACGCTGAAATCACTGATGAACTGGCTAAGCAGATTGAAGAAACAAGCATCGAGGAAATTGAAATCCGGTCGATACTCACCTGCGAATCGAAAATGGGTGGATGTTCGAAATGCTACGGTCGTAACCTGGCCACCGGAAAAATGGCCGAGGTTGGTGAAGCCGTTGGTGTTATTGCAGCACAGTCAATTGGTGAACCAGGCACACAGCTTACACTTCGTACCTTCCACGTGGGTGGTACAGCATCGAACATTGCCGTTGATGCTAACATTAAGGCTAAATTCCCGGGTGTGGTAGAGTTTGAAAGCGTCCGCTTCGTGGACACCACTGATCGTGATGGTAATAAAGTTAAAGTAGTAATGGGTCGTACAGGAGAGATCCGAATCCTGGATAAGGAGCGGGGCCGCGTACTCATTACGAATAACGTACCGTATGGTGCTTTCCTGAAAGTAACGGATGGCCAGACGGTGGAGAAAGGCGATGAATTATGTTTCTGGGATCCTTACAACGCGGTAATTCTTTCAGAATTCGATGGCGAAATCGGGTATGAGGCAATTATTGAAGGTATAACGTACAAGGAAGAATCGGATGAACAGACTGGTCACCGTGAGAAAGTAATTACGGAAACCCGTGATAAGACTAAAAACCCGGCCATTATTGTTCAAGGTAAGTCGGAAACGAAAACCTATAACATTCCGGTTGGAGCGCACTTAGCTGTTGATGCGGGCGATAAAATTAAAGCAGGTCAGGTATTGGTTAAGATACCGCGTACCATCGGCAAGTCGCGCGACATCACAGGCGGTCTGCCGCGGGTAACAGAATTGTTCGAAGCAAGAAATCCTTCCAACCCGGCTGTTGTAAGTGAGATTGACGGAGTGGTAACGTACGGAGGAATCAAGCGTGGTAACCGTGAAGTATTCATCGAATCACGTGATGGGGTACAGAAGCGTTACCTGGTGCCGCTGTCTAAGCACATCCTCGTTCAGGATAATGACTTTGTGAAAGCCGGTCAGCCGTTGTCTGATGGCTCCATTTCACCGGGTGATATTCTGGCCATCAAAGGCCCTACGGCTGTTCAGGAATACCTGGTAAACGAAATCCAGGAAGTATACCGCCTGCAAGGTGTAAAGATCAACGACAAGCACATTGAAGCGATTGTAAGCCAGATGATGCAGAAAGTTGAAATTCTGGATCAGGGTGATACCAATTTCCTGCCCGGAGAATATGTAGATAAATTTAGTTTCCGTGAGGAGAACGATAAGATACTCGACAAGAAAGTGGTAATTGATGCCGGAGATTCGGATAAACTTAAACCGGGTCAGATTATCTCAAGTCGCGAGTTGCGTGATGAAAATTCTTCTTTAAGAAGAAAAGATCAAAAACTGGCTGAGGTACGTGATGCTTTGTCGGCTGTTTCAAGACCAACGTTGCAGGGTATTACTCAGGCATCGTTGAAGACAGAGAGCTGGCTCTCCGCGGCTTCCTTCCAGGAAACCACCAAGGTATTGAGCGAAGCCGCTATCCGTGGTAAGGCCGATAAACTGATGGGCATGAAGGAAAATGTAATTGTAGGCCATCTGATCCCTGCCGGTACTGGCCAGCGTAGGTTTAACGATATCCTGGTTACCCACCAGGACGAGTATGATTCGTTAACCCGTGCACTGGAATCAAAGCCTAAAGACCGGGAAAGAGAATTCCAGGAATAATTTTAATGCTACCACTATGGCTGAGGAAAAGAAGGAGAAGCAAGTACCCAACCAGATCAACATAGAACTTTCGGAAGAAATAGCCGAGGGAATCTATTCAAACCTGGCGATGATTGCCCATTCCAACAGTGAATTTGTCATTGATTTTATCCGGTTGATGCCAGGAGTTCCGAAAGCCAGAGTTAAATCGCGTGTAATTATTACCCCGGAACATGCCAAGCGATTATTAGCTGCCTTAAAGGATAATATTGATAAATACGAGCACTCATTTGGCCCGATAAAGCAAACCCAGGATATGCCTAAATTCCCTATGAATTTTGGGGGCACAGTAGGCGAAGCTTGACGTAAAAAGCTATAAATCAGGCTGGAATCAAACAAAAGGATACCAAAATCTTTTTTCAAAGGTTTTTGTATCCTTTCTTTCTTTATAATACCTTTGCAGTCCTAAAATTTTTAGGTAAAAATTAACTGAATTAAATGCCTACCATTCAACAACTTGTAAGGAAAGGAAGGAGAAAATTGACATCCAAGTCAAAATCTCCAGCCCTTGATTCATGCCCTCAGCGCAGGGGAGTTTGTACCCGTGTGTATACCACTACACCCAAGAAACCTAACTCAGCCATGCGTAAAGTAGCCAGGGTGCGTTTAACCAATCAGAAAGAAGTTAACGCGTACAT
>CAZOYJ010000286.1:0-3764 GCA_964583905.1 uncultured Roseivirgaceae bacterium | reverse complement strand
AAGGATATTACTACCTGATTACTTCCTTACCCGAACTCAGCCTGACCGACAAACATCATGATCTGACGGGTTATAAAAATTTTATTGCCGATCAGCTTTCTCCGGAAGATGAGCTGTTGTTTAACGTGCTCTTTTACCGATACGATATTCAAAACCTGGTTCACCTGATTAAAAAAACCGATCAGCCCTGGCAACCTGCCGGTAACTTTTCGGAAGCTGAACTGCAAGAGATGCTGGCCTTACCCGATACCTTACCGGAATTTCTGCAGGAATTTGTAGCGGATACCCGGAAACTGTGGGACCGGATGAGTCCAAAAAAATTAATCAATGAAGCCACGATCCGCTATATCGATTGGTCGCATGAAGCGCCCAATGCTTTTTTACGTCATTGGCTTTACTTCGATCAGAATCTGAAAAACCTCCTGATCTGGTTGAACTGTCACAAATTTGGCTTGGATCCGGAAGAAGAAGTACTGGGCAGCCATTATGAAGCGGAATACCTGCGCAAAACAAAAGCCGATGCTATTGATTTGCGTTCCTGGGATTTTCAGTTCCGTGAAGTATTACGGCACTTCAACAATGCAAACATCGCTTTACGCGAACAGATCATCAACGAAATGCGGTGGCGCCACCTCGATGAGCAGGTGGCCCCCTACCCGTTTGGCATTGAACAAGTGCTCGCCTATGCCATCCGGCTGCAACTGATCAACCGGAACTTCACCGAAACCGAAGACGAGGGTAATCAAAAGTTATCGGAACTGATCAATGATGTGGTTGAGCATTACCCCATACCCGAAACGTTTAGAAAGCCATGACCACCACAGCCCTCCATACCAAACGGGGAAAGGTAACCGGCATCATTGCCAACCTCGTGATGGTGAAGAGTGATACTCCGGTAGCACAAAATGAAATCTGTTATATCCGGGTGGGTAAGGAAGAATTGCTCAGCGAAGTGATTAAGGTAATTCACCACGACATCTATGTACAATGCTTTGAAAGTACACGGGGCATGAAGGTGGGCCAGGATGTATACTTTACGGGGGAAATGCTGGAAGTTACCCTCGGCCCGGGCATGTTGACCAGAATTTATGACGGACTTCAAAATGACTTGAATCAGTTCGATTCACTTTTTATAAAACGCGGGCAACGGAGTGATGCAGTAGATAAAACCAGCCGTTGGTATTTCAAGCCGCTGGTGAAACCCGGAAAACGGGTAAAGTCGGGCGACTGGCTGGGCGAAGTAAAAGAAAATTCCATTCCGCACCGCATCATGGTGCCGTTCAAAGCACAGGGAAATTTCAAAGTGGAAAGCATAGTAGCCGAAGGAGAATATGCGGTAGACGATGTGATTGCTATATTGGTTAACGATGCCCGGGAAAAACTTGACGTGCGCATGTGGCAAACCTGGCCGGTGAAGAAACCCATCCGCGAATATGTTGAAAAAGTGCGGCCGTTTGCTGTATTGGAAACAGGGGTACGGATTATCGACAGCCTCATCCCGATTGCAGAAGGCGGCACCGGTTTTATCCCCGGTCCGTTCGGAACGGGTAAAACCGTTTTGCAGCACGCTATTTCCAAACAAGCTGCTGCCGATGTGGTGATCTTTGCCGCGTGCGGTGAACGCGCCAACGAAGTGGTGGATGTCTTTACCGAATTCCCGGAGCTTGATGACCCTCATACAAGCGGAAAACTGATGGAACGCACCATTATCATTGCCAATACCTCCAACATGCCGGTGGCGGCTCGCGAAGCTTCGGTGTATACCGCCATGACCATTGCCGAGTATTACCGCAACATGGGATTGAAAGTCTTGATCCTTGCCGACTCCACCTCACGCTGGGCGCAAGCCTTGCGCGAAATGAGCAACCGCCTGGAAGAACTACCTGGACCCGATGCTTTTCCAATGGACCTTACCGCTGTGATTGCCAACTTCTACGCACGGGCCGGTCATGTTTATTTTAACAACGGTCAATCCGGTTCCATCACCTTTCTGGGAACCGTTTCGCCCAGCGGTGGCAACCTGAAAGAACCCGTTACGGAAGCCACCCGAAAAGCCGCACGCTGCTATTATGCATTATCGCAAAGGCGTGCCGATCAAAAACGGTATCCGGCTGTTGATCCAACCGAAAGTTATTCCAAATACCTGGAGTACCCGGAAGTGCAAAATTACCTTCATGAACAGGTGTCAACACGTTGGACCAGTCAGATTACAAAAACAAAAGATATTTTATTGCGTGGACGCGAAGTGCGCGACCAGATCAACATCCTGGGTGATGATGGCGTGCCCTTGGATTACCACGTACAGTACTGGAAAGCCGAGGTAATTGATTTTGTTATCCTTCAACAGGATGCATTCGACCCGATTGATGCCATGACACCCATGAAACGCCAGCGGTATATGCTCGAGTTGGTATTGCAAATCAATCAAATGGAGTTTGAGTTTACCGGATTTGAAGAAGTGGCCGGGTATTTCAAGCGCATCATCAACACACTAAAACAACTTAACTATACGGCCTTTGAAAGCGATGAATTCAATACGCTGTTGCAAACCTACAAATCAATTATTAACGAAAAGCGAATCTCCTGATGCCCTACCGTGCATTTCAACCCATATTTTCTAAAATCACCCGCATCAACAAAGCGACATGCGAACTGAAAAGTCGTTTGGCCGCGTATGATGAAATGGCGCTGGTGAACGGACGACTGGCACAGGTCGTAAAAATTATTGGCGATAAAGTTACCCTCCAGGTATTTTCCGGAACCGATGGCATCCCAACCAATGCCGAAGTTGTTTTTACCGGTAAACCACCCGTGTTGAAAGTTTCGGCCGACCTGGCGGGTCGGTTTTTCAATGCTTATGGTAAACCGATTGATGGAGGGCCGGAAGTGGAAGGTCAGGCAAGAGTTATTGGCGGACCCAGCGTAAATCCAACCAGGCGCAAACAACCTTCAGAACTTATTCCTACCGGGATTGCCGGCATCGACCTGAACAACACCCTCGTTACGGGTCAGAAGATTCCTTTCTTTGCCGATCCGGAACAACCCTATAACCAGGTGATGGCCGATGTAGCGTTACGGGCCAAAGCCGACCGCATTATTTTGGGTGGCATTGGTCTTCCCCATGACGATTATTTATTTTACAAGAACATCTTCGAAAATGCCGGAGCGCTCGACCGCATTGTTTCGTTTATTAACACCACCGAAGACCCGAGCATTGAACGCTTGCTCGTTCCGGATATGGCGCTTACCGCAGCCGAATACTTTGCCGTTGACCGTAAAGAAAAAGTGCTGGTGTTGTTAACCGACCTCACCTTGTATTGTGATGCGCTCAGCATTGTAAGCAACAACATGGATCAGATTTCTTCAAAAGACAATATGCCGGCCTCGCTGTACAGCGACCTGGCCCGGCTCTACGAAAAAGCTGTTCAGTTTCCTGATGGTGGCTCCATCACGATTATTGCCGTTACTACGCTTTCCGGTGGCGACATCACCCACGCCATTCCGGATAACACCGGTTACATTACCGAAGGGCAGCTATTTTTACGAAGGGATGCTGAAATCGGAAAAACCATTGTTGATCCGTTCCGGAGTCTTTCGCGGTTGAAGCAACTGGTCATCGGAAAGAAAACCCGTGAAGACCATCCTCAGGTAATGAATGCAGCTGTTCGGTTGTATTCCGATGCGGCCAATGCCCGCACCAAGCAGGAGAATGGATTTGATTTAAGTGATTACGATCAACGTTGCCTGAAATACGCCCGGGAATA
>CAZOYJ010000285.1:0-3805 GCA_964583905.1 uncultured Roseivirgaceae bacterium | reverse complement strand
CTGGAGTTTGGCTATTTCCTGGCATAAAAAACAGCCGCTGTGAAAGGATTTGAGATTTTTTTGAGGGTTTGATTGTAGTGTTCTTTTTTCACAAAGCCTAAAAAATTCAAGTGCGGTTTTTCTAGCCAGTATTGACAGCGGAAAAGATTAAGCATTTCACTTGCTGTGAGTCTTTGATCCGTTTTTGCGGGATACCACTTAGGTCGAGGCAGTATTAGTTGCGTCCGTTTGCTGTAAGCCTTATGGGCAGCCAGAATAGTAAAAGCATACATCGCGGTAACAAATGCTGGTAAGTTTTTTACAGCCTTTTCGGTTCTGACTTGCGACTGGCCACACCCTATTAAAGTTTTCTCTTCTCTAAAGTTGACCTCAATTTCCCATCGCCACAAATAGGCTTGAAGTAATTTACCAAGAGGCTGATTACTTCTGGTGTGAATAAGGTAAGCAGGTTGCCTGTATATGGTTTTTGAGTTTTTAGTCAGCCGATAACCCAGTGGCCTGATGATGACAAGAGTCAAGTTATGCTTTTCTCCAGCGGCCCTCCATAGCAAATTGGGGACTACCTTTACATTGAAGGTGTGGACTTTACCAGCAGCCCATCCTCTTATTTCTTGCCATGGAACAGATGGGGATTGCCTGATCTGTTCTGGCGTTGGAATGCGGGCACCATAAATTTTTCGTCTTCCAAGCTTGGTGTGCTCCTCAGCGGGTTGATAAAATTTAGCGTCTTTACGAACACGACCTATAAGAGTAACTCCATCGGGTAGGGATTTTAATACAGTAGCATTGGTATAGCTTCCATCTACACTCATCAGTAACTCTTTATTTTGCTTGCCCATGTCATTGAGTTTTTTACGCAAATGTTGTATGCGTAAGGCTCCCTGTTTGCTCATCTTCAGGATTCGTTTCTGTTCATGAAAATTCTTCAACTCCTGCGAATCAGCTTTTGGCTTGGGCCTCTTTACAGAAGGACAATGAAAGAAATCCACTGGAAGGCTCCGGGATTGACAACAACCATTATCCTGTGGGATCGCTAGAGAAATTTGGACAAATCGTTGCGCCCAGATAAAATTGGTATGGAATGGAGGACCTAATGGATCTCTTCTCCATGCAGTACCAGCAACTTTTTTTCCGGTTTTCTTCAATACTGTATCATCAAGATGCGCAACGACAATCTCATCTGAAGGCAAACATTGAAGGCCATGTCGTAATGCAACATCAAAAAGCTTTTCTGTGTCAACTCGATCTTTTTCAAATATCCGATAAGAGGAAGACCAGTCCATAAACTGTTTACCGGAAGCAGTAAGCATACCAGTGAGCGTACGCCTTCCCATACAGGTGATTGCACCATAAGCAAGTGATCGGGCCTTTTCAAACGTCCGAGATTGATTAAACGCATCACGGGCCTCAGACCATAGGTCATCAAATACTTTAATCAAGCCTTCTTTTTTGTTTTCAGTTTTTTTTTCAATGGAGCCACAGCTTCATCGCTTCGCTTTAGGACAAGATTTTGATGGTCATCAATAAGCCACTCAACAATTTCACCTTGTTGGAATTCAATGGCCTGAGCAACCGCAGCAGGAAAATTTACATACCACTGCTCACTATTAACTCTTTTAATAATCTGGATTTTAGTTGAATATCCCATAGTTCAATATCTAGTTATATTACTAGACATAAAGCTTCATAAAAAAAGTCGAAATTCAAAGAATTACCGACTTTTTTTTAACAAAATAATGAAAGGCCAAACTTCAGTCCGTTCCTAACGGAACGGGAACCAGGTTGAAAAACAATTTGATCTCAATTGCCTTCTATAATCAACAATTCTATAAGCACGTCCCGGAGGGACAAAATGTTTGTAGAAAAAATCACAATAGCAAAACCCATCCCGTAGGGATGGAATGTTAAACCGGTTTGTCCAAACGGGCAACACGAAATTTACCCAAAACCAAATGTTCGTTTGGGCATTTCACCGCTACAACCTCAAGCAAAACGACAAGCCGAAAATCAGACCGACCCATATCATTCATAATTAGGGTCTCCGCTATCACCACAAATGGGTTTTGGGAATTCAACCAGCCTGTTGTAATTTTCAGAATACCCCTACGCTATGCTTCATACACAACAGGTAAAACAAAATCCAAACTTGTATGTATTTCTGCCGCTGTTATACACGGTTTGGTCGGATGCCGTTTTAACACCGAGTGAAATGGCCACGGTTGAAGGCCTGATTAACAGTCAGGATTGGCTGAATGTTGATGAACGGCAATTTCTACTGAGCCAGATAAATCCGGCTTCTCCTCCTACTCCGGATGACTTAATGAATTGGCGCGAGGAAATCAAAAAAGTCAACGGGCCTCCGGGATCGCGCGACACCCTCACCGAACTGGGCATCCGACTGGCAGCCTTGAACGGAAACGGCACCGTGAGCCCAACCCTTGAAAAAGCGAAACCAGCCTTACAAAACATTGAAGCCACACTGGGTTTCATCTCGCAGGAAGTGGTGTATAGTTTTCAGGATGTACACGACACCATCACTTCCCAACAGGAAACCAAAGCCAATTTTGAAATTGACGAATTGAGCAAGCTGCTGGACGGCAAGCATAGCGACATCATTCGCAAGGTAAAGACCATTATCTCCGATCCGGAATTTGCTTATGTTGATCCGGGTAACCTCGACTTATACCGTAAACAAGTGTTGCAGTGGTGCAAGTACCTGGCCGAGCAAGGTTTTGGTTCCATAGCGTATCCGAAAATTTATGGCGGGCAAGACGACATGGGATCGTATTTCGCCATCATGGAAACGTTAAGTTACCACGACCTGAGCGTGGTGATAAAATACGGTGTTCAATTTGGTTTGTGGGGTATGAGCGTCCATTTCCTCGGCACGGAAAAACACCATAAAAAATATTTGAAGGACATCGGTACACTTGAACTACCAGGTTGTTTTGCCATGACGGAAACCAATCACGGCTCCAACGTTAAGGGTATTGAAACTACTGCAACGTACGATCATGCCACGCAAACCTTCACAATTCATACACCCCACGAGTTTGCGCGCAAGGAATACATCGGCAATGCAGCCTGTCACGGTCAAATGGCAACCGTATTTGCCAAACTGATACTCAATGGAAAAGATTATGGCGTAAGCGCTTTTGTGGTTCCCTTACGGGATAAAAGCGGAAATGTTGAAAAAGGTATAACCATTGAAGACTGCGGAAGAAAAATGGGCTTGAATGGTGTGGATAACGGCATCATCTATTTTGATCAGGTGGTGATTCCGAAAGACAACATGCTCGACCGGTTTGCTGGTGTGGATGAAAACGGAAAGTTTACCAGTCCGATAGCAAGCGACAACCGCAGGTTCTTTACCATGTTGGGCACGTTGGTAGGCGGACGAATCGGAATTCCGCGTTCGGGAGTGGCTGCCTGTAAGTCGGGCTTAACCATTGCCATCCGCTATGGCGATCAACGCAGACAGTTTGGTCCGGAAGGTGGAAGTGAAGTGCCCATTTTAAATTACCGGATCCATCAACGCAGGCTCATGCCGTTGCTGGCTACCACTTATGCCTTACATTTTTCGCTACGCTACCTCACCGAGCGTTTTTTAAACCGCAAGGAAGAAGAGATGCAGGAAATAGAAGCCCTCGCGGCCGGGATGAAAGCCTTTGCCACCTGGCACACTACCGATACGTTGCAGGAATGCCGCGAATGTTGTGGCGGCAAGGGCTACCTATCCGAAAACCGCATCGATGCCCTGAAAAACGATACCGACATTTACACAACCTTTGAGGGCGATAATACC
>CAZOYJ010000284.1:0-3820 GCA_964583905.1 uncultured Roseivirgaceae bacterium | reverse complement strand
TGATTCGGGCATGCGCTCAACCGCTTCGGTACAAGGTTCGCTGGTGATGTACCCGATCTACAAATTCGGAAGTGAAGAACAGCGCAAAAAGTACTTACCCAAACTCGGTTCAGGCGAATGGCTGGGCTGTTTTGGTTTAACCGAACCGGATCATGGATCAAATCCTTCGGGCATGGTTACCAACTTCAAAGATATGGGCGACCATTACCTGTTAAACGGAGCGAAGATGTGGATTTCCAATTCTCCACAAGCCAATGTGGCTGTGGTGTGGGCCAAAAATGAAGAAGGTCGAATTCATGGATTGATTGTGGAACGTGGCATGGAAGGATTTTCTGCACCCGAAACCCACGGCAAGTGGTCGCTGCGTGCCAGCACTACGGGTGAACTTGTTTTTGACAATGTTAAAGTGCCGAAAGAAAATCTGTTGCCGGGCAAAAGTGGTTTGGGTGCGCCCATGATGTGCCTGGATTCGGCACGGTATGGCATTGCCTGGGGTGCCATTGGTGCAGCCATGGACTGTTATGATTCAGCAAGGAGATATTCTATTGAAAGAATTCAATTCGGGAAACCCATCGGGTCGTTTCAATTGGTGCAGAAAAAACTTTCGGAAATGTTGACGGAAATTACGAAAGCACAATTGCTGAACTGGCGCTTAGGCACTTTATTGAATGAAGGTAAAGCTACAACGGCCCAGATTTCATTAGCCAAACGCAACAACGTTCAGGTTGCCCTGGAAATAGCCCGTGAAGCCCGCCAGATTCATGGCGGCATGGGCATTACCGGTGAGTACCCGATTATGCGCCACATGGCCAACCTGGAGTCGGTGATTACCTATGAAGGTACGCACGATATCCATTTGTTGATTTTAGGAAAAGAGATAACGGGGATTCAGGCGTTTGTGTAGATCGGATTCTGCGTTAGCGTAGAATATTTACATATAATTTAGCCTATGACCAGAAAATTAATCCCACTTCTGTTTGTTGGCTTGTGTTATCATTTTCAAAATGTTCGGAGGATGAAAACCCGAACTATCCGATCAAGCCTTATATTGAATTCAAATCAATTAATCTTCTAATCCTGTCATGTAAGTCCGTTTTAGTCCTCTTTCTATTTATCGTAGTTCATCCTAACATTTGTTAATAGCTGATTTCAACAACGGATTACACAATTTATTCTCCCGAAAACGTTTGCCCTCCTATTTTGAGCTATCTACCCCTGCTCGGTTTCCTGAAGGTATCCCATCTTTCAGTCGATTAAAATAATACGGGTTTAAGGCCATACGGATTCCATGCGCACCAGGCTCAGAAAATTGCTTCGTAACGAACGCTTCCTCAAGCAACTCGAAATAGGCATAGGCATTGGTGCCCTCGTCTTTATCCTTATCCTGCTTCGTATTTTCTTTTATTAATCTTAATACTAAACCCAGCCTATATGAGAAAATCGTTTTTACTGAAAAACAAACTGCAAAAGGTCGGCCTGATCGTGTGCCTGCTATTTGCGGGGTCGCAAGCCATGGCGCAGAAAGCTGTGGTTACCGGTCTTGTGAAAGATCCTTCCGGTGTTGAAATGCCGGCAGTAAACATACTGATTAAAGGATCACTAACAGGTGCTACTACAGATGCCAATGGCAGATTTAACATTGAAGCTAGTCCCGATGATGTATTGGTATTCTCATTTGTAGGGTATGCCTCGCAAGAAATAAGAGTCGGCACACAAACTACCATTAACATTACTTTACAGGAAGATATAGCCGCACTTTTAGAAGTAGTAGTAGTAGGTTATGGCACCCAGAGAAAAAGCGATTTAACTGGAGCACTTTCTTCCGTTTCAGGAGAATCGCTGAGAGGTACAGTAACGGCCAGCATCGATCAGGCATTACAAGGCCGTGCGGCTGGTGTTCAGGTAACGCAAAACTCCGGCCAACCGGGTGGGGCGGTTTCCATCCGTATCCGGGGAACAACTTCCCTCACACAAAGCAGTGAGCCACTTTATATAATTGACGGGATTCAGGTTGGTGGAAATGCCCAGGGGATTTCTGGTTTTGACTGGCAGGGTGGATCTGGAGGTCAACAAAGTGCTGCCAGTAACCCGCTTGCCGCTATAAATCCAACCGACATTGAGAGTATAGAAATCCTGAAAGATGCCTCTGCAACCGCAATCTACGGATCACGTGCAGCAAATGGTGTAGTCATTGTTACTACAAAGCGGGGTAAGAAAGGAGAAGCCAAACTCAATTTTAATAGCTTCTACGCCATTCAGGAAGTATATAAGGTATTCGACATGATGGATCTGCCCACCTATGCGCAATACAACAATGAAGTGGCACAAGAAGTATCAACCATTACGGCTAACCCGAACTTTGCCGATCCAAGTCTGTTGGGTCCAGGCACCAATTGGCAGGATGCTGTTTTTCGCGTGGCGCCCATGCAAAGTCATACCCTTACCGCTACAGGGGGAAATGAAAATACACAATACATGGTTTCGGGAGGTTACTTCCAACAGGATGGTATCATAATCGGATCTAATTTCGATCGGTTCAACCTACGAGCCAATGTTGACAGTCGTGTTAAAGAGAAAGTAAAAATGGGAATGAGCATCGGTCTTTCCAGGAAGAACGAAACCATTACGCTTCAAGATGGCGGTGATGGTGTTATCTCGCAGGCCGCACAAATGGCTCCCCATATTCCCGTACGAAACTTCGATGGAAGTTTTGCAGGCCCAAGTCAACAGGAACTCTCAGCACAAGTTGGCGCGAACCCCGTAGCGCTGGCCCTTTTAAGAAACAACACCGTGCTCAACAACAGACTAATGTCGAACATGTATGCGGACGTTGAGTTTATTAAAGGGTTAAATTTCAGATCTGAGATTGGGGTGGATTATAATACCGTACTCAATAAGGCTTTCCTGCCCACCTTTGAATGGGGTCGTGTTAAAAATACCATTAGTCAATTGGGGCAACGGTCAGACCAGAGTTTTTTTTGGTTATGGAAAAACTATGCCACATACAGTAAGTCATTTGGCGGTCATGAAATTACCGCTATGGCAGGTATAGAAGCCCAGAAGGGCCGGTGGGAAAACATGGTCATCTATAAATTCAATGTTCCGAACGATTTACCAGTGGTTAGTCAGGGAGAAGTTAATGAGAATTTCCCTCCTACAGGGCAGATTGAATGGAACTCACTTTACTCGCAATTTGGCAGATTAAACTACAACTACAACGATCGTTACTTATTAACGGCAACTATACGAAGAGACGGTTCCTCCCGATTTGGTGCGAATAACCGATGGGGAATATTTCCTTCTATCTCTGCCGCATGGCGCATTTCCAATGAAAACTTCTTCCCGCAAAATGAAGTGATCAGCAACGTTAAGCTTCGGGTAGGATGGGGACAAACGGGCAACCAGGAAATTCAAAACTACGCATTTGGCTCTATGCTCACTACTGTGCAATCTTTTTTCGGACCGTCCGTACGCAACAATGCTTACTCCAACCCCGATGTACAGTGGGAAGCTACAAGTATGACCAACATTGGATTAGATGCAGAGCTATGGCGTGGCCGGGCCACACTAACTTTTGAAGCATACAGCAAAGTTACTGACAACCTGCTTCTTCAAGTGCCGCTGCCGGCAACATTCGGAAACCAGGTACAAGGTCCCCAGGCAAACATTGGCAGTATGACCAACAAGGGTGTTGAACTCACCTTAACCACTATAAATTTTGATAGGGGCAAGTTTAAATGGACTACTAACGAAATCTTTTCAAAAAATAGCAATCATGTAACCGATATGGGCGGCACCACCATTTTCAGAAACCTTTACT
>CAZOYJ010000283.1:0-3839 GCA_964583905.1 uncultured Roseivirgaceae bacterium | reverse complement strand
GCCGGATTACGTATGTACACCTGTTCATGGGGACCGGCATACTGATCGTGATCATGGCGGCCATAAATTTTGTGAACCTCTCTACGGCAAGAGCATCCACTCGCAGCAAGGAAATCGGAATCCGGAAAGTATCCGGAGCGTTGCGGCACCAACTGGTGGTGCAGTTCTTAGGCGAATCGACTTTATTGGTAGTGTTTGCAGCTCTAGTTGCGGTGGGCATTACGCACCTTGTACTTCCCTTGTTTAACCTCATCACGACCGAACAAATCAGCTTTTCATTCACTGGACCTTTTGCATACTACCTGGGCGTTGTGGTACTGGTGATTGCACTTTTATCGGGTGGGTATCCGGCAGTTGTTCTTTCGGCCTTTCAACCGGCAGCCGTACTTAAAAATAGGATTTCAACTACCGCCAACCCTTCGCAATTGCGCAAGTTCCTGTTAACGGTTCAGGTGGCGGTCTCGATCGGCATCATTATTTTCAGTCTGGTATTAAGTAATCAGCTTGATTTTATCAGTACCAAAAACCTGGGGTTTGACCGGGAGCATATGATCCGCCTTGAGCCAACTTACGGACTCCTGAAACAATTCGATGCCTTTAAAACGGAATTACTAAAGAATCCCAACATCAAAAGTGTAACAACCGCCAACGGCAACCCGCTAAACCACAGCGGGCACAATTGGGATGTTAGTTGGCCCGGAAAAGCACCCGAAACGAAAATCAGTTTTCAGGCGCTTGGCGTAGGGGAAGAGTTTCCGGAAACGTTCGGATTACAATTGGTAGCGGGCGAATGGTTTACCGGAAACCACCGCGACTCACTGTACCACCCGGTTCTCGTTTCCGAACACGCCATAAAAGTTATGGGCCTGTCAAACCCCATCGGGGCAAAGCTCAAAATTTCCGATAGCGATTGTATGATCACGGGTGTGGTTCGCGACTTCCATACCGAATCGTTGCATAAATCCATGGAGCCCGTCATCCTATATCAATGGCCAAGGCTTAACAGTTCCATGATCTTTATCAAGTATGAATCCGGTATAGCAAGCGAAGTAGTGGAAAGCATTGATGCAACCTACAAAAAATTCGAATCGTCCTTCAGCATGAAATACTGGTTTCAGGATGAGACCTTCGAACAACTGTACAAATCTGAATTTACGGCCCAACGGTTAATCCTTGCGTTTACCGGAATAGCGCTGATCATTTCCCTGCTCGGCATTGTGGGATTGGCCACATATAACCTGTTGCGCAGGGTTAAGGAAATCGGCATCAGGCGCGTGTTCGGTGCTTCGTTGACACAAATCCTGTATTTGATCTCAACCGAATTTCTGTTGATCATTCTGATTGCGGCAGGGGTTGTGGCTCCGGTGGCCTGGTATGCTTCTGAACAATGGCTCAACACGTTTGCCTACCGGATCGAGACCCCCTGGTGGATCTATGGCGTTACTATCCTGGGCATGATAGTGGTTACCGTCATCACCATCAGCCTGCAAAGTTTAAAAACCATCCAGACAAACCCCACACAAACGTTACGCAGCGAGTAGGGGTTTTCCTTTTGCACTTTGTGGTTTGTGATTTAAAAATACAGAGGAAGCATGAATAATTATTCCATTTTCCGGTGATCACGGAATACCCAATACAGGCCTCGCACATCGGCTTTCCATTGGGGCAGATACGCTACCATGATGATCTCTTCGATCAATTCAAGCGCGGTAATGAACAGCGTAGCGTAAAACAATTCCATAAACGGTTCGTCCAGAAAAAACATGGCGCAAAGAAAAATGCCCTGACAAATGGCGGCCGTCTTGGCAAAGTAGGTGTGAAAGCTGGTTAACTTCTGGTAGCGAATCCAGGCGTACACGCTCTGAATAAAAAACAACAACAACACTCCGGCAATCGGCTCCCAGTGAGCGGCCAGAAACGGAAATTCAAAGACAAACAAACCGAGGATGGCAGCCAGCACCGTTAAGTCATCACCAAGTGAATCAAGACGTGAACCCAGCACGCTAATGACGTTAAACTTTCGCGCCAGGTAGCCATCAACCGCATCGGTTAAAAAGCTGACCAGGATCAGCCATTTGAACACATCAAGATTTTTTGTAATCAGGAGAAAAATGAAAACCGGGAAAGCGGCTACCCGGAAAAACGATATGGTGTTGACCAGCCGCATGGGCCGCCTGGATTGAAACAGCAAATAATAAAGCGCATTGAATCGGTTGGGTAACTCAGGCTGCGCCATCGGAATGTGGTGATCTTAAGTTACTGCACAAATATCAGGTATTGCCAGGGCGTCAACGTAAACGGTTTGGTGGCCGACAGTGTATAGGTTGTCCCGGTAAAATAATCCATGTACGTTTCATCGGCTGCGCCATCGTTCAATAAAAATTCCTGTGGCCGCGCAGAAAAATTAAAGATGCCGATTACTTTGTTGTTGTCGCGGGTACGCTGAAAAGCATACACATTCGGATCAGCCTCATTGATCCGCACCGGCATACTGCCGTACGCACCGGCCCATAAGGCAGGGTTGGATTTGTGCAAGTCAATCAGGCTTTTATAAAAAGGCTGAAACCCACGGGGGTCACTCCAGTTAATCGTATCCTTATCAAAAAAGCGCAACCGCTTGTCGAGTCCGGCTTCCTGACCACTGTACAACATGGGGATGCCGTGCGCGGTGAAAATAAACGTGGCAAACGTTTTAACCGCATCACCATACCGCTCAAACACAGTACCATTCCAGGAGTTTTCATCGTGGTTGGTAATCATGGTGAGGCGAAACGGTTGCGTGCCGTATTCTTTCAAATCGTTTTCCACCCAGTTGGCCAGGTCGTTGGCGTTGGCCTTTCCCTTCGCCACTTTTTCGGTGAGGTGCAGAAGTTCCCAGGCATACGTAGCATGAAACTGAAGGTGCATGCGGGCGCCATCCCACTCGGCCAACCAGAATAAATCCTTAACCGGATCAATCGCAGCCCGTGCTTCTTCCCAGAAATACAAGGGGATTTCATGACCGGCATGATCGCACCGGAACCCGTCTACATCAAACTCAGTAACCCAGTACAACATTTCTTCAATCATGGCTTTCCGGGTTTCCGGGTTGGTATGATCCAGTAACGCGATGTCGGTCCAGTCGGCTTCGTAAATAATGTTGCCCTTGTCATCATGCGCATAATAGTCTTTGTGTCCGGTAATCCACGGATGATCCCAGGCCGTATGATTCGGCACCCAATCGAGGATGACATACATACCGGCCTCGTGCGCTGCAGCAACCAGGCTCTTGAAATCTTCATCCGTACCAAACTCGGGGTTTACTTTCCGGTAATCCTGAATGGAATAATAGCTGCCCAACGAGCCTTTGCGGTTTTCCAGTCCAATCGGTTGGATGGGCATGATCCACAACACATCAACGCCCAGTTCTTTTAACCGGGGTAAGTCGTTGTTAAAGGCACGTATGGTTCCTTCGGGGGTATGCTGGCGAATGTTGACTTCGTATATGATGGCGGCAGCAATTTTTTCAGGAAAAGCTGCTACGGTGGTTGTGGTAATTGATTCAGCAGGTTGAGATTGTTGGCACGATACCAGCCAGAATACGGCAACCGAATAAAACAAGAGTGAACGTAGGCGCATAACAGGATATTAAATTCTTCAGTAAGATCGGAAATGGAAATGATCGAAAGAGGAATACAGGCGCATTTTTTTTAGATTATCAATTAGTGGGTGATTATACCTCATTAGATTTTTCAAGTGTCCTTTTAACAAGCTCAGGGGTCAATCTAAAGTCGGTCATTTTGATTTTATCCAATAATGGTTTAACGGATTCGATATGTCCGCTCAGTTTAGCGTTGACC
>CAZOYJ010000282.1:0-3858 GCA_964583905.1 uncultured Roseivirgaceae bacterium | reverse complement strand
TAACCACCGATTTGATTAATGAATACTTCGGCAAACCCGGGGTGAAGCGCATCAGCTACCTCACCGCGGCACTTATTGCCTACAGCTTCGTGGTTATCTTCCTCACCATTGAACTGCCGCCTGCCCAATGGTGGCTTGAAGCCAATGGCCTGGACCCAGACGGCAATGCCTTCAACATCAATTTCGCGTTTTCAAAAATCTTCGGGCAAGGATTGCGCATTATTGTCGGATCGCTTACCGCCTTTTTACTCGGCCAACTCGTAGACGTGTTTGTGTTCCAACGGCTGCGTAATCTTACCGGCTCCAAAATGCTTTGGCTCCGGGCCACCGGCTCAACGCTGGTCTCCCAGTTCGTGGATAGTTTTGTGGTACTGTTTATTGCCTTCTATGGTGTGTTCCCCAATAAGCAGATCATCGCCATCGGCATTACCAACTACCTGTACAAGGTTGTAGTAGCCATTGCCTTAACACCCTTAATCTACATCGGCCATGCGTTGATCGATAAATACCTGGGGAAAGAAAACGCTGAAAAAGTTACGGAAGAAGCGGCCGGCAAGAGCAAGGGATTTTTCTGAACGCTTATTTTCTTCTTTTGATATTATCGCAAATCACAGCCGTAGCCACAGCGGCATTGAGCGACTCGGCCCCTCCGTATTTCGGGATCGTAATTCGTTTGGTTACCCGCTTCTCAACGGCTTGAGAAATGCCGTGTGCTTCATTCCCGATTACCAATAACCCTCCCGGTGCCCAGTTCACGGCATGTACATTTTCCCCATCCATAAAAGCGCCATAAACCGGTAACGCCATGTCCGCCAAAAATTCGGGTAGGTCAGTGTAATACACCTGCACGCGGGTAAAGGAGCCCATGCTGGCATGGATCACTTTCGGGTTATAGATGTCGGCTGTTTCCGGGGAGGCTATCATTCCGGTAATTCCATACCAGTCGGCAATCCGCATGATCGTTCCCAGGTTGCCCGGGTCGCGAATATCATCCAACACGAGCACAAATTTATTCGGGTCAACCTGCACCGGGAGATTGGGCTTCATGCGGGCCACTGCCAGCACGGCATCGTTCGTCTTAAATTCTCCCAACGAACTTAATACAGGGGATGTGGTGACCATAACTTCTCCGCGGAAAGCTTTTAACAAGCCCGGGTTAGCGGCCTGATATTCCCCGGTAACCACGAGCACCTCAATCTGAAAATCCGACCGCAGCAATTCTTCAATACTCTTGGCACCCTCCGCTACAAAACATTGTTCCTGATAGCGGTATTTCTTTACTTGCAGGGATTTGATGTATTTGATACGGGATTTAGAAAGCATACTTGCGCCTTTGATCGCTTCGAAAAATAGATATTATTTTCTACTTATCGCTGGTGTACTGGCGCTGCCCGGCTGCCTGGGCACCAAACACCTGAAGGAAAATGAAAAAATGCTCTACCAGCAAACGGTAGAAGCCCCAAAATCAGCGAATCGTTCGGCCTTGAAGAACCTCTATGCGCAGGAGGTCAACAAGAAATTTCTTTGGGTTACTCCTATTCACATGCTGGTAAGCGTATACTATACCGGTAAGATGTTTTTCAAGCCCGAAAAGGTTGAGCGAAAAATGAACGCAAAGGCTGCAAAGTTCGATCGTAAAATCAAAGCAGCAAAGTCTGATAAACGAGTGCTCAACCTACAGTTCAGGAAGCAACGTAACCTGGAGAGTTATAATGAAAAACTGGAAGAAGGAAACTTCCTCATGCGTTGGGGTGAACCTATCGCTGTGTATGACAGTGCAAATGTTCAACTTACTGTAGAGCGGTTTTCTGATTACCTATTTTCGAATGGGTTTTTCCAGAATACTGTTACGGCTGAAGTAAACAACCGGAGTAAAAACTCAGTTACGGTTAACTACGTGGTTAATCCCGGCAAGCTGTACACACTCGATACGATCTTTTACCGGATCTCCGACTCTTCGCTGAATGCACTGGTGTTACGGACTGCATCCGGCAGCCACCTGCAGACCGGTGAGCGCTATAGCCAGAGCAATTTCTCAAAAGAACGCGAACGCCTTGATTTGCTTTTTAAGGATAACGGCTTTTACGATTTCAGCCGGCAATACATTGAATTTGATGTAGACACCAGTTACAAGGCTGGTCAAAAAATGGCCGTACAGGTAATCATCAATGATCCGGCCAAGAGGGGGTATCATAAACAATTTAAGATCGATGAAGTGCACTTCATTACCGATGCAGGTGTCAGTCTGCCGGGCGTAAACCGGTTGAAAGAGACATTCCGGGGAACATCGTTTGAATATTATGAAAAAAAGTACAACTCAAAAATCTTAAGTCAACGTACCTTTCTTCACCCGGGTGAACATTACAGTCGGGATAAAACCTTTAACACCCAACGGCAATTGGCCAACCTGGATGTGTTCAAATTTGTAAACATCAACTACGATACCTCCGGTGGTAAATTTATCGCGAACGTATACACCAGTGCACTTGATCGCTACCAATGGTCGAATGAAGTGGGGGTGAATGTAACACAAGGATTTCCCGGCCCCTTTTACAACATCAATTTCAAAAAGCGAAACATCTTCCGCGGGCTCGAAAACTTTGAAATGAACGGCCGCATTGGGTACGAAGGCGTGGCTTCCGCAACGGAAACCAGCAACGTTTATCAAAGCGTTGAGGCCGGTATTAATGCTTCCATCATCTTTCCACAATTTCTGCTGCCGTTAAGTGAAGAAGCCCGTCACAACATCGGTCGCATTAACCCGCGCACCCGTACCCTGGTTGGTTTTAACTATACCGACCGGCCGGAATACAAACGATCGGCCACTACCTTTAACTACATTTACAGTTGGGAAAACGCACGGATCCGCAGGTACGATTTAACGCTAACCAACCTGAGCATCATCAACTCAAAAACCGATCCGCTGTTCCAGGCGTTACTCGATAGCTTGCGCGACAACGATGGCAATACCCTGCACCGCACGTTTGAGCCCTCCTTCGTGAGCAGCATCATTTTCAACATGGCCTGGAACCACAATAACTATGGCAACCTGGAGGAAAACTCCATCTTTATCCGGTGGTCGTTTGAAAGTGGCGGTACACTACAAAACCTGTTCAACTACCCGGTTATTGAACGGCTGGGGTTGCAGTCGTTTAAATACCTCCGCCTCAGTGCCGATTTACGCAGGTTGATTATCCTCAATAAACATACCCACCTCGCCTACCGGTTTAATACCGGTGTTGGTTACTCGTATAATAAAGACGAAAAAGTGCTGCCTTACGAAAAATACTTTTTTGCCGGGGGCAGCAACAGTGTGCGCGCCTGGCGGCCCCGAAGATTGGGCCCCGGAAGTTTCAGGCCCAACCAAAGCTCCGACCCCAACAAAGACGGCCTTTACAATTACCGGTACGAACAGCCGGGCGATGTGCTGCTGGAAGCAAGCATTGAGTTGCGCAGAAAACTCTTCGGGATGATTGAAGGAGCCCTGTTTTTGGATGCAGGGAATGTGTGGACCATTGATCCGAGACGCATTTCAGACTCCGAAGGCAACCAAATCGAAAACGGAAACTCACAATTTAAATTCAACGAATTCTATAAAGAGCTTGGCGTAGGAACGGGTTTCGGAGTGCGCTTTAATTTTTCTTTCCTGGTGCTGCGCCTCGATATCGGCATAAAAGTATACGACCCCGGCCGCGTGGAGGGCGATCGATTTGTACTGGACAAGATGAAATTCTTTAAGCCTTTTGGCATTAACCGTGAACCGGTGATCTTTAATGTGGGTATTGGATTTCCATTTTAGTCCTAACAGGGATTATCCGGAGCCGGCCAAAAATTTCTGCATGGCCTCAACCACCCGTT
>CAZOYJ010000281.1:0-3884 GCA_964583905.1 uncultured Roseivirgaceae bacterium | reverse complement strand
TGAATGGCTTTGCGTGGGAGTTTAACCTTATTGATGAGCCGACTGTAAATGCCTGGTGTATGCCGGGAGGGAAGGTGGCCTTTTATACCGGTATCTTACCAATCTGCAGAGATGAAGCCGGAGTAGCCGTGGTGATGGGGCATGAAGTGGCGCATGCTATTGCCAATCATGGGCGTGAGCGCATGAGCCAGCAAATGGTTGCTCAGTTTGGAATAGGAACGCTGGGGGCTTTAATGGGACAGAACCCCACAGCCGGAAATGAGTTATTGATGCAGGCCGTAGGTGCGGGCACCAGCATCGGCATGTTGAAGTTCAGCCGCCAGCATGAATCGGAAGCCGACCGGATGGGATTAATATTTATGGCGATGGCCGGGTACGATCCGAATGAAGCGCCTAAGTTTTGGGAGCGCATGAGCACCATGAGCGGTGGACAGGCACCACCCGAGTTTTTGTCTACCCACCCTTCACACGATACCCGCGTGAAAGATTTGCAGAGCTGGATTCCGGAGGCGATGAAGTATTATAAGAAATGAGGTGTTGAGGTGCTCGCGTGTTGAAGTTTATACAGGCATAAATTTAAAAGGTTGAATTATGAAGACGTTAATCCAATTCATTGCAGGTGTTTTGTTGGTTTCTTTGGTAGCCCTCTCGGTTCATGCGCAGGAGTTGAGCGGTGCCTGGAAGTTGGTGAGCCAGAATGGAAAACCGTTTGCCGATGAAAGCATCAAGATTTACGGAGACGGGTACTTCATGTTTGCCGTGTACGACAACACAGGAAAATTTATCCGGGCCGGTGGTGGAAATTATTCCATAGCCCATAAGCAATATACCGAGGTGCATGACTTTTTTACAGCCGACAGCACCCGCGTGCGCCAACCTTTAACGTATTCATTTGCGGTGAAGAAGGATGAATTAACCCTTGAGGCTACTGTACAGGGTGTGAAGCAGAAAGAAACCTGGAAGAAAGTGGATGAAGCGGCATCCGCGCTGAGCGGTGCCTGGCGTTTTGGTGCGCGGGTGGATGATGACGGTGTTGCCGGTCAGCGCAGGGGCGGCACATCCCCACGGCAAACCCTGAAAATTCTTTCCGGTAAATATTTTCAATGGGCAGCCTTCAACTATGAAACCAAACAGTTTATGGGCAGTGGAGGTGGAGTGTACACGTTAGCAGACGGAAAGTACACCGAGAACATCCAATTCTTCGCCCGCGATAATTCCCGTTCGGGGATGTCGTTAACCTTCGATTGCCGGTTGGAGGGAACCGATTGGTACCACAAAGGCAAAGGCACAACGGGTAATCCGGTGAGTGAGGTGTGGGAAAGAATTAAGTAATCGCACATTGCTCTCACTACTCTAGTTTCCCTCACTTAGGCGGGCGTGTTCTCATCCTTCTTGTTGTAATCGTGATAGAGTTTGTAAAGGTGCTGCAGGGTAAGGGCGATGTCTTTAGACTCCAATACGATACGAACCTGCAAAAGGCCAATTCGGTTTCCGATTGTGTCCTTTTGAAGGGCTATAATTTGTTCATCGATGGTTTGATTGATGCTGTTGGATAATCTCTGCTCCAACAAGGCTAGTGCCTGAGCGTGTTTAAACCCGGGTGAAGCAATGTCTTCACACACCAAAGCGGTGTACTCCGCCAGGGTCTTTTCAATTTCCTGCAGTTGCAGAAGGTATTTTTTTGATGGAGCGGTGTGGTAGTTTTTCAGGTGTTCCGTACAGCTTTCGCTGATAAGCAGAATACTTTGATACAGATCCTGCAGGTGATCAAACATGAGGATATATAACCGGCTGGCCGCCAAATTATGCCGGGGCATTTTCCTGACATATTTGATTATTTTATGCTGCATGCTGTTGGCTTCTGCCCTAAGCTCCTGCATGCGAAGCATAGTTTTTTCCGCTGTTTTTCTTTTCTCTCTCGCCAGTGCATCAACGCTGGCCGAGTATATCTTCATTAATACTCTAAGGTTCCGTACGGTCACATCATTACTCTCGTCAATGGCCTGTTTCAGGTTTTTAAGCTGGCTTGAAAAAACCTGCTGATGGGCCACTTCCTTTTTACCTTTTCGGGCAAAGACCACATGACTTCGTATCAGGACAAAGGCGCTCAAAGCAGTAACTACGACTACCCCGGTAGGGCCGGTCTTGAAAAGAATGAGCGCAATCAGTCCGCTGGCCGTGAAGGCAATCAGTGCGGTGATCAACCATCCGGCAATTACGTTCATCACTCCAGCCACCCTGTAAACAGCACTCTCGCGTCCCCAGGCTTTATCGGCAAAGGAACTGCCCATAGCCACCATAAACGTGACGAATGTTGTGGAGAGGGGCAGCTTTTGCGAGGTGCCGTAGGCAATAAGCACACTGGACACCAGCAGGTTTACGGAGGCACGCACGAGATCAAATGAGGGCTGGTCCTTTTCGCTGACAGGCATTACTTTTTGTGCCGCAAATCTTTTTTCCAATGATTTTGACCACGATCGCGGCAACAGTAAGTCAAATGCTCTGCCGGCAAGCAAGCCCGCTCCAACCAATATGCGCGACAAGGCGTTAGGTCTGAACTTCTCTTCACCTTCATCCTGACGGCCGAGAGATATTTCCGTTTCTGTTACTTTTCTACTCTTGGCGTTGGTCCAGAGTGTGATGACCATTACTAAACCGGCTACCAATAAAATCCAGGCAGGTGTCACTACCTTATTGGCCAGGCCAACCATATGAAACTGATCAGCCGGAATACCCGATGCCGACCAATTGTTGAAAGCGGTCATACCCGCAACGGCAACCCCAATAAAATTCACCAGATCATTGCCGGCAAAGGCCATGGCGAGTGCGAAGGTTCCCAACAGCACCACTATCTTCAGTGGGTTGATGCGGGTATACCACATGATAAACTGGATCAGCATGCTGAAGAACGCAAAACTGCTGAGAAGAATAGAAAATGTATGGTTAGCGATCCAGATAACCTGTGCACCTGTTATCAATGCGCTTCCCTTGGCGCCCTTGATTAGCAGGAAGTAGAGAATGGTGGTGATTGACAACCCACAAAATATAGCGCCATACTTTTTGACAGACTTTTTCAACGAAAAGGTAAAAGCTAATCGTGCTATGTGCTGAATAAAAGAGCCCAGCATAAATGCCAGAAAAATGGAAAGGAAGATACCGCTGATAATGGTAATCGCACTGGAGAAATTCAGGATGTTACTAAGTGGGATATCCTGCCACGCTAAACCCTGTATCAAGGAATGAAGTACCCCGATCGCAAAGGCTGCACCCAGGATCTCAAACACTAACGATACGGTTGTTGACGTGGGCAACCCGATGTTGTTATAGAAATCCAGGAGAATAATATCCGTAAGCATGACGGCCAGAAAAAGATACATGACCTGGTCGAAGGTGAAAAAGGAAGGGTTAAAAAGTCCGTTTCTCGCTACCTCCATCATGCCGCTTGAAAATGCAGATCCGATTAGAATCCCTGCGCTCGCTACCAACAGAATGATGCGCATCGGTGCAACTTTGGAGCCGATAGCAGAATTGAGAAAATTAACCGCATCATTGCTGACGCCTACAATCAGATCAATGAGTGCAGTAATGAAAAGGAGGACAATCAGTACCTGGTAGAATTCCATACCGCATTAGTGTGGTGACAGAAGATTTTTAGTGGGCATATCCTGAAGCACGGAAAATATAGTCTTTTTCAGTACAGGACAACTGGGAATATCTTGAATCAAGAAGACTGGCAGGGAGGTGTCGTTTAGGAAAAACAAAAGTAGAGCAAATTTGAATTGAAAGCATAGGGTTAGGCAAGGAATATTATCAGGTTTCTTGAATAAAGGAAAAAAATAAAATGATAGTCCGGAATCGTACCACTATTAAGGGATAACTAATTG
>CAZOYJ010000280.1:0-3885 GCA_964583905.1 uncultured Roseivirgaceae bacterium | reverse complement strand
AACAACACGTGGTTAGCAAGCGTCTCAAACGGGCATGCTATGATGAGATCATGGAAGTGATTGAATGGTATAAAGCTCACTTACCTGAATAGAGATGGTCTTGCTTTTCAAATTACTGCTGGCTCATTTTATTGGCGACTTTATTCTGCAACCCACTGCATGGGTTAGAGCCAAAGAAGAAAAAAAGCTAAGGGCCTGGCAGCTTTACATACACACCCTGGTACATGCAGCACTCATCATGCTTTTACTCTGGGATTGGTCATTCTTAAAATGGGCCGCACTAATAGCTTTCCTGCATTTCATCATCGATGGCGCTAAGCTGATGTTGCAAAAAGAAGAGAATAAGCGAGGCTATTTTTTCACCGATCAGGTACTTCATATATTTTCCATTCTCGCTGTTTATCTCTTATATCAAAATAAAAGTTTGACTTTCTTAGTGCCCGATTTGGATGAGGGTTTTTGGCTGCTTATAACACTTGTTTTATTCAATACTTTTCCTGCTGCAATTGTAATCAGAAACCTCCTTATGCATTGGACGCGTCAGATTGAAAACCTGGAGGACGAATCTTTACAGCAGGCGGGGAAATATATTGGTATATTAGAGCGGTTGTTTGTATTTGTGTTTATGGTAACCGGACATTTGGAGACCGTGGGATTTTTGATAGCTGCAAAATCAATATTTCGTTTTGGTGACTTAACCAGAGCAAAAGACCGAAAGCTAACAGAATATATCCTGATCGGAACATTGATTAGTTTTGGTATGGCCATTCTTTCAGGCTTGCTTTATTTGAGGTACTTAAATTAAAACCATGACAAGCGCTTTGCAGACCTGGACAACCTTTCTGATCCGGATGTGCTGGCGGAAGAGATTGTAGAGAATCTGAAAGCGGGGTTGGCGAGTTTTCAGCGGATAATTGAAGGGTTGAAGAATAAAAACAGTCACCGGTGAAGGGTTGCCATGTGCCATTCGCGAGAACCTTAAGGATAAGCATCAGCTTTTTAACAGGTGCTGTATATCCCGCTGATCACCTTGCATGTGCTTAACTCCGGTTATTTAATACAACATAGAAATCCACTGCCTTTTAACCACAAAGAACTCAAAGGATGCACAAAGCCTGCAGGTAGGCAGGTTCACAAAGAGAAAACAATTCTTGCTTTGTGTTCTTTGTGATAAATCTTTGAGTCCTTTGTGGTTTATATATTTTTGGAATGCTTTGCATTCAATTTAAAGCCACCTCCTTTGGAGGTAGTAGTTTACTAAAGTCAAGGGGGTGAAAATAGTTACCCGGTTAAATCCTTTAAATCCGTTAATTTTTAAAAGGGTCAAAGTTAAAATTGAGTTGATTTTATTTTGCCGCTTGACAATCCGGGAATAAGATTGTTAATTTTATTGACAGAAAGACCCCTCCATCTATCGTTGGCTTAATGCGCATAGTAAGAGGGAAATATTAACCATAAAACCCTTTCAGTATGCGAATCTTATCCAATTCTTTTCCCTGGCGCATCAGCTTTCGGCTTCAGCTCCAGGTGTTTGCCTTGCTCATTTTGGTTTCCCTCTTCGCAGTTTCGGTGATAGCCGGAACGGAGCGCATGGGAAAACTTTCCAACCCTTCCCTTGGCCCGGTTTATAAGGTCAGGTAAGTGCGTACCATTCAGGATTTAGTTTTACCGGTTTTAGTGTGCGGGGGCTGCACAGCGGCTCCTGCTTACTCGGCAGATGTACGGGGGCAATGGTGAGCCTTCAAGAAATTTCACCTCAATTTTGGTAACACCTGGCATTATTGAAGTTGATGAAGGTTGCAGTTTTTGATTATAACCAATTAACACTTGGTACATGAGGTTGAAAATAGTTACCCGGGTAAATTCCTGCAGAATACTGCCAATTGACCGCTTTATGAAGATTTAATGAAGTCATGACTTACTTTCTGTACAATAATTAGATATAACCTTACATTTACAGCCTCTTGATCTATTGTTGGCTTAAAAGACGGTAGCAAGAGCGGTAAAGCATCCAAAAACTTAAACCCTTTTGCTATGCATTTATTAACGCTTCCTGTACCCTGGAGAAGATCCATTCGGCTAAGCCTCCAGATTCTATTCCTCCTCGTTTTTATTGCCACCACATTCATAGTCCGCGCAGCACCCGCATCAAAAGAGGTGTCTGCCGCTCCCACAGTATTGACTGAATAAGCTTGTAAAGCCTCTATCTCTTTTTATAATAATATTAATTAAACCCTTTAAACAATTAAATCCTATGAAAAAATTAAGTTGGTTTTTTGTTGTGGCCTTAATGGCCTTTGCGTGTAGTACAGAGAATTTTGCTCCGCGAGAAGAGCTTTCGAAAGAAAGAATTGATATAGCTTTTAAAACCGGCAGTAGCAATGCAAGAGTTGGTGCCGGATTTAAAGCTTGTGGTACTCCGTTAACCCATAAGTTGATGGCTGGACAGAACACACCTGTAGGTGAAGTTACTGTCTTTAATGATGGCGATATTATGTACGTTACGGTAAGCATTGAAAAAGGTGAAGGATTTGATCAGGGTGAATGGTTTATTAAGAAAATCCATGGATACTTTGGTCAGGTAGAATCTGATTTTGTAACAAAAGGTAAAAAGGGCATGAGAAATCCGGCCCCTGGTCAGTTTCCTATTAATGAATCAATCACACTCGATTATGGCGTAGCAGATCAGGAATTTACCTATGTATTGGAAATTTCTGATTTCTTAAGAGACTTGGGTGAATTCGATGTCGCTATTCATGCGGAAGTACTGAAAGTTACAGATATTGACTATGCTAATAATACCGCCACTGTGGTGAAGCAAGAAAGTGCTTGGGCAGGCGATAGGTTGTTTAACCCTTCAGGAACAGGAAACTGGGCTACTTTTATGTCGTACACTATTCAGGATTGTGCCGTACCCTGCACCGATGAGTGGACAAGGTATACCAGTTATTTGGATGGGGATGGTATTGGTGAAGAATTTGAAGAAACAGTTGAGTCAGAATTATTTATTGTAAAAGATGTCGGTGTTGTTGAATTCCAAAGAGTAAGATCTTCTTTGGGTGGAAGTGCTCGCAGATATACAATAACAATTGATTATCATATATTTCCAGAGCTAATCAGTCAAGGATATTCTTTTGAAAGTTTTACCGCTTTTACCACTGGAAGGATTGAAGATGGAACTACTTTAGACTCCGAAACTGTTTCAGGGACGCATACTTCCGGACAAATAGTTTTGATCTATGACATTCCTGGTGGTCAAGGTAACAATCAAGGTGCGAATTTCACCTACTGGCAAGGATTTAACGCAACAATAAATGGGTTATGTAATCCTTAATGCCAATAAATCCTGATCTCAGGATAAAGAAAAAAGCCGCCTTCCATGGGCGGCTTTTTTATTGGCACCTCTTTTTTTTATCTGAATTTCCTTACACTCAGGATTTTAGTTTATACCCACTCATGTAGTCGGCTTACACCTGACCAGCATCATGGAATTCTTCCTTCGAAGTATGTACATTGATCCCGATTTTAAGCCTGAAACAGGGACACCATGCAATTAGTTGTTGTTAACAGCCCGAAACAAGAACAGGAGTTTTTACGAGTACACGTGGAGATGAACCACTCGAACCCGGAATGGATCCGCCCGCTGGATAAGGATATCGAAGAAGTCTTTGATCCACACCTGAACAAAGCTTTCCGGCATGGGGAAGCTATTCGCTGGGTGCTGAAAACGGATAACGGTAAATTAGCCGGGCGCATTGCGGCATTCAGGTACAAGCGGTATAAAAATAAGGGCGATGAATTTCCGGTTGGGGGAATCGGATTTTTTGAGTGCATCAACGATCAGGCGTATGCCAACCGGTTATTCGATGCGGCCAAATCCTGGCT
>CAZOYJ010000279.1:0-3935 GCA_964583905.1 uncultured Roseivirgaceae bacterium | reverse complement strand
GAAAGATGGAGGGCCATCAACTTGAAAAAGGAAGCGTAATTGTGTTGGCGGCCGTAGGCGCGGGCGTAAACATCAATGCGGTGGTCTACCGTATTCCAGAATAGGAAAGAGTTTCCCGCAGATCCCGCAGATTTACGCAGAAAAATATCTGCGGCTATCTGCGCAATCTGCGGGAATCAAAAGGCCGAGGTATACCTGCGAGGGCAAAAAAAAACGGGAAAAACATCAATTGCTTGAGCTTTCCCGTCTTAGTTACACATAAACCGTAGTCCATGTATAGCTCTAAGCTTATCTTGCCAGCGTAAAACCTACCCCGATAACCTTGCGGTTTCCGTTCTCGGTTTCATCCTCACGCCAAGTATTCCCGAAAGACCTTTCTCGTGAACATAACCTTACCACTCCGGACTTTTTATAGTTCCCTTCCGTAGAAAAAAACCTTTTGTTTTTCCGGGGTCGTTCGATCACCCTGTCAATGTTCGACTTAGTGATATGAAAGTAGCAGGTTGATTTATCCTGGCAAAATATTTCGATAAAAAGTAGTCAACAACTTATCAACCGGGTTGTACACAATCCGGTTTCAGCTTATTTGTTCCTGATTCGCACAAACGGAACGCGGTTAGCCCGTGGTGCACTGAATTCAAAACCGGTTAAGTTCCCTTTCTTATCGCGTTTAAATTCAATCAGCGAATACCCTGGTGCGCGAAAGCCATCACTAAACAAAGGTGTTAGCTGGAAGGAGTCGCCCGGTTTGCCTTGCGCCCACACCTGATTTTCTTTTATTTCAATGCGGAGGGTTACATCTGCATCCTCACTCCGGTAATGACCGGCCAACGATTGAAGATATGGGGGGGTGTTGACCGCTGGATCCATCTTTTTATAATGACTTTCTCCAGCAGGCGATTTCAGTATAACAGTATTTGCACCGGAAGTACTAAGGTATAACCCGTTAATGTATAGTGTATCCTTGTGTACGGATTGCACCGGGTTGTTGTTGAAAAGTAATTTACCTTCTTTTTGTTCCAGCACCAGAACATCGGGTTGATTGACGTGCCTGTACGTGCCGGCCCACTTTTTTAAGTCAGCTTCCGAAAGAACTACCTGGTGGCCTGGCACCTGGGTGATATTGGGTTCCTTTCCTAAGAAGAGTTCGGCCATTTCCCGGCCTATTCTGCCGGGATTAAACGATCCATCATTGCTTAGCGCTACGATTGATAATTTCTTTTCAGGATAATACGCCAGCCAGCCCCGGTAACCAGCCGTAGCGCCACTGTGACTAATTTCTTTAAATCCATTGACGTGTCCATTCACTAGCCCGGCAGCATACCCGATTTCCTTGCCGTCATTTAGTTTACCAGGCTGAATGCGCAGTTGAGCCGTTTGATCGCCAAACAGTTCCTTCGTTTCGAGCAACCGGTTCCAGCGCAGCAAATCAGCAGTGGTTGTTAATAGTCCTCCTGGCCCATGCACATTTTCAAAGGGCATGTCTTGCTGGTACTTCCCTTGCGATCTTGAGTAGGCAGTAGCCCGGTTTGGAATCACCTCCCGGAAGTTGGAACGCCATTGGGTATTTTTCATTCCGAGGGGTTCAAAAAATCGGCTGGTGGTAAAGTCTGCTAAGGATTGACCAGACAAGCGTTCAACAATCAAAACCAACATTACATAATTGGAATTGCTGTAGGAATATTCACTGCCGGGTGTAAAGTTGAGCGACTTTTGTTTAAACACTACATCGAAGCTAAGTTCCTGCGTATAAACACGCGTAGCGCGGGGCCAGCCACCGATTCCAAAAATCACACCCCAGTCTTTTAGTCCGCTGGTGTGGTTCAGCAAGTGTTGGATGGTGATCACGCCATCGTAAAGCGGAAGTTCAGGGACATACTTGCGCGCATCATCTTTCAGCGAAAGCTTTCCTTCCTTTTCCAGCAACAAGATGGCGGCTGCCGTAAATTGCTTCGAGATGGAACCGCACTCAAAAATAGTTTCTGTGGTATTGGGTACGTTAAGTTCCAGGTGGGCCAGTCCGAAAGCTTTGTGGTAGGTAATTTTACCGTTCCGCTCAACGGCAACCGCAACTCCCGGGGTGGCATTGTTATACGATGCAAAAAGTTCATCTATTCTTTTTAATGTATCAATTGCCTGCCCGAATACCGAACACGATACAAAAAGCAGAACGAACAGGTTGAGTTTTTTCATAGGCTTACGATTTTGATGGAATGCCTGGCATGCAATAATCCAAAGGTTACTGGTTGCGTTTGCTCTTTCTCCAAAAATAATATCCGATTACCATCAGTAGCGGAAGAATAATATAGAGAACAATATTAAGTGGGGAAGTAAAATCAGCCGGTTCGCTTTGGTTTGGGATGTCTTGTGGAATCTGTGCGTATACAGGTACAAAGGAAGTGATGACCATCAACGTCCAGACCACCCCCACCCGGTAGGCTTCCCGTAGGTTCTCAACGGTGAATTTCTTATTTAACCGCCTGTTATCCGCAAGCGTATCGTTCATTTGCTTGAGAAATCCTCCAAGTAAGGCCATATCGGATGGGTAAACGTTCGACATCTGGTATTTTAATGCAATATACAATCCCTGACAAAAATCAGGTTACCGGTATAATCTAAATCAGGATCGACTTTTTAGTGGAAAACTACCTTTAGTGCATTATTTTTAAAAGGAACACATACTCCCTAGCCTATGGAACTTGAAAAATTCAGTTACGACAACAAAATTGTAAAGGCCTTTATCATTGCCACCGTAGTATTTGGATTGGTGGGTATGCTGGTGGGACTCACGGCCGCCATCCAATTGTTTTACCCGGTCTTCAACTTTGATTGGCAGTACACCACCTTCGGGCGTATCCGGCCGCTGCACACCAATGCCGTAATTTTTGCCTTTGTGGGTAATGCCATGTTTGCGGGCATTTATTATTCGATGCAACGCCTGCTCAAAACGCGCATGTACAGCGATATGTTGAGCTGGATTAATTTCTGGGGTTGGCAACTGATTATTGTGGCGGCTGCCATTACGTTGCCGTTGGGGTTAACCACCTCGAAAGAATATGCTGAGCTAGAGTGGCCAATTGATATTGCCATTGCTCTTATTTGGGTAGTGTTCGGCTGGAACATGATCGGCACGATTCTGATCAGGCGTATCCAGCACATGTATGTGGCCATCTGGTTCTACATCGCCACGTTTGTTACGGTGGCGGTGTTGCACATTGTTAATTCGTTCGCCATTCCGGTAACGTTATTCAAAAGTTATTCCTGGTATGCCGGAGTGCAGGATGCCCTGGTGCAATGGTGGTATGGCCATAATGCAGTGGCATTCTTCCTGACGACACCCTACTTAGGTCTGATGTACTACTTCCTGCCCAAAGCGGCCAACAGGCCCGTGTATTCCTACAGGCTCTCCATTGTTCACTTCTGGTCGCTCATATTTATTTATATCTGGGCTGGTCCGCACCACTTACTATATTCTACTCTTCCTGATTGGGCCCAATCACTCGGTGTCGTATTCTCCATCATGCTGATCGCTCCATCGTGGGGTGGGATGCTCAACGGTTTGTTTACACTACGTGGAGCCTGGGACCGGGTGCGTGAAGACCCCGTGTTGAAATTTATGGTAGTGGCCGTTACCGCTTATGGTATGGTAACGCTGGAAGGCCCGCTGTTATCGTTAAAAAATGTAAATGCCATTGCGCACTTTACCGATTGGATTGTTGCGCATGTTCACGTAGGAGGTTTGGGCTGGAACGGATTTTTGATCTTCGGAATTTTATACTGGCTGGTGCCGCGCATGTGGGGCACCACGCTGCATTCAAAGAGCCTGGCCAACGTTCACTTCTGGATTGGTACGCTCGGCATCATCTTTTATGCACTGCCCATGTACATCTCCGGTGTAGTACAGAGTTTGATGTGGAAAGAATTCGATGCTGAAG
>CAZOYJ010000278.1:0-3963 GCA_964583905.1 uncultured Roseivirgaceae bacterium | reverse complement strand
GGCCATGTGTAGCCATGGCAATCATGTCGGCATTGATGCTGTCGGCAAAATAAATAATACCTTCTTCTTCGGTAATGTCGTTGAAAACATTGACCGTATAATTTTTCAACGTCAGCTTTTTGGCGAAATCGTTCATGTATTTTTTCACTACGGCATCGCGCTGGAAGTTTCCGGGGGTGTTGATCCGCACCAGGTGGATGGTGGCATCGTACAACTCCTGGGCACGTTTTACAATCCGCGAGAAAACTTCTTCATCTTTGCTCAGGGATGTAGCGTATACAATATTTTTAAAATCCGACCGAATTGGCTTGGTCTGAATTGTTAACACCGGGCATTTGGCGTGGCGCACTACCTTCTCGGTGTTTGATCCGATAATCATCTCGGCCAGGTTTGTTTTTCCGGCCGTGCCCATCACCACCAGGTCAACTTTTTGTTCGGTAATGATGGTGCGCATTCCGTGGAAAGGAGAGCCCAGCCGTAATTCAGGTTTCACCTTAACACCCGAAAACATTTTTTCAGAGGCCAGCTTTTCCATTTGCTTCTTTGAACGTTCAATTAACTTGAGCATGAAGATCTGATCTTGAATATCAGCTTTGGCTACTTCTCCGGTTATTTTAACCGATTCTTTTGACGCTTCTTCAATAACATGGAGAAGGATAAGTTCTGCTCCTGATTTCCGGGCTATACCACTGGCTACTTCGGCAGCGGTTTGGGCTTCTTTCGAAAAATCAGTGGGGACGAGTATCTTTTTCATAATTAGTAAGATTTACGGTTGCTAAAATTAAACTTTTTATGGTACAATCAAGCACGAAGTTTCCTAAACAATAGCCCGGGCACGTCTCAATCCGGAACAACCAGTACAGGCACTTTGCTATCGTTTAAAAACGCTTCGAACGAAAGCCCCTTGTGCTCATGAATGGTGTTTACCAGGTGTTGCCCCATCACAATTAGATCCACCTCATTATTTCGCATAAAAATCTCAACCCGATCGGATAAGAACCCGATTTCGGCACGGAACTCATACGTCACATCCCCGTTCATCTTCAGTTTCGCAACCAATTCCGAAAATTCAGTCCGGGCCTGTTCCTCCACACTTTTCCGGTAACTGGCTACGTCCGCACCAGCAGGCTGTAAAAGCCGGTAGGCGTACAGGATTACGAGACGTTCCTTCTTCCGGTCGGCCAACTCCAGGGCCGCCCGAACCACGTTATGGGAGGTTGCTGAGAAATCCAATGCACATAATATTGCCTTCATTTCAAGCTTTGAATACATACTTTACCAAATACGAACGTAGGAGGATTTTTTACCGATCAAAGCGACATGCATCAATCCTGTTCCTGATTTTTGTCATACTAATCTTCTGGCTTAAATTGAGGCCTTTAATTTTTAGATGAAAAAGGCTTTTCAGATTGCATTATCCACCTCCGACACGTTTCGGGAAATTTTTCAGGGTTCGGCCGAAGGCATCCTGATGGTGGATGTGGAAGGGGCCATCCAATTGGCTAACCCGGTTTCAGAGCGGATGTTCGGCTACGACCCGGGCGAGCTGAACGGCAAGCAAATGGAAATTCTGCTTCCCATCCGGTACCATGCACGGCACATTGATTTCCGGAAGCAGTTTCATGAAAATCCATCGCCCAGGCGTATGGGGGTGGGGCGCGACCTGATGGCCGTTCGAAAAGATGGCGCTGAATTTCCGGTAGAAGTAAGCTTAAGCTATAAGGAGATCAACAACCTGTTTGTGGTGGTGGCGTTTGTGATCGATATCACCGAACGAAAAAAGGCCGAAGAGGCGTTGAAACGCAGCGAAGAACAACTATTGGTATATGCCGCTGAGTTGGAGAAAAAAGTTCAAACCCGAACCGAAGCCCTTAACCAACTTATAGACGACCTGGAAAAGGCCAACCGGTTTTTGCAGGAACAAATTGCCGAACGGAAGAAAGCAGAAGACGAAACCAAAAAAGCGCTGGAGAAAGAACGTGAGCTGAACGAATTGAAAAGCAAATTTGTATCCATTGCGTCACATGAATTCCGGACTCCCTTAAGTACCGTGTTAAGTTCGGCCTCGTTGGTAGCCCAGTACAATGAATTGGGACAACCCGAAAAAATCGGGAAGCACATTCAGCGGATCAAATCCTCGGTGAACCACCTGACAGCCATTTTGAACGACTTTCTCTCACTGGGCAAACTGGAAGAAGGCCGCATTGAAATTGTAAAAGAATTGGCTAAAGCGGATGAATTGTTTCATGAAATCCGGGAAGAACTCCGGCCGCTGCTGAAGTCCGGGCAAGAAATTTTGCTGACCTGTGAATTACCCGAGCACCATGTGCCAATCGACAAACGGGTTATGCGCAATATCCTGTTCAACCTGATTTCCAATGCCAGCAAATATTCGGAGCCTGGCAAGCCCATCCACCTCGGGTGTTCCATTCGGGGCGAACGGCTAAACATTTCCATACGTGACGAAGGCATTGGGATTCCGGCACCCGAAGTCAAGCACCTGTTTGAACGTTTTTTCCGAGCCAGTAATGCCACCAACATTCAAGGTACCGGGTTAGGACTGAATATTGTAAAACGATATGTAGATTTACTGGGCGGAACCATTGATTTTACCAGCGAAGAAAGAAAAGGAAGTACATTTACCGTAACGATACCCTTATGATGAAGAAGATACTGCTTATTGAAGACAACACCGAAGTGCGTGAAAACACAGCCGAAATCCTCAGCCTCGCCAATTACAATGTGGTAACCGCTGAAAACGGAAAGCTTGGGGTTGAACTGGCCAACAAGGAAATGCCCGATTTAATCATTTGCGATATCATGATGCCAGAACTTGATGGGTATGGCGTATTACACATTCTGAGCAAACGAATGGAAACCGCCAGCATTCCATTTATTTTCCTGACGGCCAAAACGGAAAAGACCGATATCCGAAAAGGCATGACGCTTGGCGCGGATGATTACCTCACCAAACCGTTTGATGACACCGATCTGTTGAATGCCGTTGAAACCCGGTTGAACAAATTGAGCATGCTGAAGAAACAGTATGCCGCCAATGCCGCAGGATTTGACCAGTTCATTGAAGACGCCCAGCGCATTTTAAACCTGAAAGATCTAGCCAAAGACAAGAAAGTAAAACACTATAAAAAGAAAGCCACCATCTTCATGGAAGGTGAACTGCCCAATGCCTTATTCTTTGTTCAGTCGGGCAATGTGAAGTCTTTCCGCACCAATGCCGATGGCAAGGAACTGATCATCAGCTTGTATAAGGAGGGGGATTTCTTCGGGTATGAAGCCATTCTTGAAAATGCGCACTATGGCGAATCGGCCGTAGCGTTGGAAGACAGCGAACTTACCATTATACCCCGGCATGATTTTCTCACCCTGTTGCACAGCAATGCCGAGATTTCCCGCACGTTTGTAACCCTATTGTGTAAAAAGATTGAAGAAAAGGAAGCGCAACTGTTAAACCTGGCTTACAATTCTGTGCGCCAGCGTACCGCGGAAGCCTTGCTGAAAATCCACACGCTGAAAGAAAACGATTTGTTATCCGTTTCACGGGATGATTTAGCCAAAATGGTGGGCACCGCCTCCGAATCGGTAATCCGGGTGCTTTCGGATTTCCGCGAGGAAGGCATCATCGCGATCGAAAGCGGTAAAATCAACGTACTCCATCCCCACAAACTTGAGCAAGTGGTGAAATGGAATTTTGCGCGAAATTAATTTCGAATAATGATTGATGCCTGCCTGGGTTGGCAGGAATAACGAATAAGAGCAACAGGCTTACGGCTCTTTTCTGCTTCGCTTGTAAAGATTTATGGCAAGCATCAGCACAACTACAAATCCGGTCAGTCCCGCCATTCCCCACAATAATCCCAAGCCCGACCTGACTACCACCAGCATAATGATGGCTACCAAAAAAACAGTGGCTACTTCATTCCAGATGCGCAACTGATTGGATGA
>CAZOYJ010000277.1:0-3971 GCA_964583905.1 uncultured Roseivirgaceae bacterium | reverse complement strand
CCAACAATTGTCTTTTCTTTACTTCATCACCTTCCGCTACCATGGGCGTTTGCCAACTATCTTTAGTGGGCATAATCAAGGCGCGCGTATCCGATTTATCAAACTCGGTACTCCTTTCAATTAACACGTACTGCTTGTTATCAACGTTAAGTATTGAATCTGAAACATACGTTACCACACCCGCTTTTGTGGCCATCACACCACGTCCGGGGGAAAGCACTTCCATTTTAGGAACAACCAGAAACAGACTGACAACCATCGAGAAAACAAAAACGGACTGTGTAACTTTCCTTCCGCCCCATCGGTCGCTCATCCATCCTCCCAGTATACGAATCAAGCCGGATGGCAAACTGAACATTGATGCAAATAATCCCGCCACTACCAGTGAGGCTGCATATACATTAACAAAATAGGGTACCAGCCATTGTGAAAAGGCGACAAAGCAACCAAACACAAGAAAATAATAAAACCCGAATCGCCACACCTGCATATTACCCAATGGCATTAACATCTGCTTCATGGTACGCGCAGGCACATTTGGTTTTTTATTGATAGTTAAGAAAAGGAAAAGCACAGCTGTTATCACAAGGCCTGCGGCATAAATTTTCGGAAGCACACGCCATTGATTCATTGCCTCACCATGTTCCGTAAGATTGTTCAGCAGGGTTGGTGCGAATAATGTAGTAATGGCTGCACCAGCATTACCCGCTCCGAAAATACCGAGGGCACGTCCTTGCCAAGCTTTGGGGTACCATACGGATGTGTAGGCAACGCCCACGGCAAAACCTGTTCCGGCAAATCCAAACCCAAAACTCATCAGTGCAAAACTCCAGAAGTCGTTGGCCCAGCTTAATCCGTACATGGGTAATGCGCAGAAAAGAAGCAACGAAGCAAATACCCATTTACCTCCAAACTTATCCGTGAGAATGCCCAGCGGCAAACGAAAAATTGAACCGGTAAGCACGGGTATCCCTAACAACCAGCCGATTTCAACCGGCCCCCAATCGAATACTCCATTGTCGACCAGAAATGTAACCATCACCCCATTAAACATCCACACGGCAAAGCATACTGTGAACGCCAGTGTGTTGAGAAACAGCATGCGGTGCGAGCGCGGTGTAACATGTGATTCCATATTGGAGCGGGACTAAAGTCTAAAGTAACTGTGGCTAATTCATTTCATCTATGATATTTATCAGGTTCAAACCGATGTTGTTTAATTATTTCAAAATTGAAGTCCAGTAAACCGATTTTTCATATTGGGGCGAACAAGCAACGCCACGTATCCCCAATTCTGCACCGATGAAGGATTACTGACTCCCTGTAAGTACTCAAAGGAAGTGGCAGCAAAAAATTGTGAATACCCCACTTGCAACGATACAACATCATTAAATAGATATCCGGTTGTAAAATCCAATTCAGTACCCAATGTATTACTCAGTTTTTCAGTGCCATCATACACATTGGCAGCAGCTAAAAACCGGTGTGCATTTAATGACAAGAAAAATTTGTTGTGGGGGTCATAGCGTAGGCGCAGGAAATAATTCTGCAAACCAACTGTATTCAGATACCGGTTGCCAACATAAAAGAAATCCATATAGCCATTGTGTGCGTGATTGGTTCCGTAAAATGGATGGTAAGAATGGTTAGTATTATCAGAAGGTTGTTGCTGTGAAGTGCCCGAAAGAATTTCGAAGCCAAGCGTAGTTTGAAATTTAGAATCCTTCTCTTCATCGAATATGATTTTATGGGTAGCCTGTGCACTCAGGTCGTACGCCTTTACTTTTTTATCAGTAACATCTCGTCCAACCTGAACGTAATAAAAGCCGGAGAAGGTGAAGTTACCTCTTGCATACTGTACTGTTGGCAACCCAAATGTTTGTGAGTAGCGCACCGTTTCATCGGTAATAGTTCCCAGTGTGTCGTAGGTTAATTGGGCCAGCCCGTTGTTCCAAAACAACAGGCTTACTGTAAAATTTCCCCACTGATTTTCAAGCCTTAGCATCTGCGCAGTTTTATCCTGATTGGGAATAGTATAAGGTTGATTTACCAAGGTTTCCTTTACTTGATTATAGCCTGCTCCTAAATGGAATTTCATTGCGTTCTTCTCATACTTGACTAAAGCAAAGTCGTGCGCCCGTGCCTGTAAGGCCCAATCGAGATTTCCTAAAAACCGGGCATTATCGTAAGCCAGTTCCTGTCTGCCTGCTTTCACTTTCCAGTTATCGCCAAGCGGTATTTCTGCATACGATTCGTGAACAGAAAGAAAATTATCGCTCTCATTAATTTGAGATGTACTTCCCCATGTGCGGATATCCTGTACGCTAATATAAAACCTAACCTTCTCATGCTCATACTGAACATGAATTCGTGCGCGCTGCCCGATCAAGAACGCGGGCTCTTGATTTTTCCCGATTAGTTTGCCATAGCCATTCCGGTATTCAGCGCGTTGCAATAATTGTCCGCCAACCGTAAATTGAGCCATGGCCTTTATTGAAAAAACCATCAGGCAAATACTGACCACAATCTTTATTTGTGTTACCCTTTTTTGTTGCATGGGGCAAAAGCGTTAATCATAAGCCAACTACTGTTTTTACAAGAATTTTTGGCTTCATACTGATACGTGATTTTATAGAGTTAGAGATAAGACAAGCGGTCTCTGATTTTTCTAAAACACGGAGTGCGCGTACGCGGTCTTGTTCTCGGACAATGGTTACGGTAGGTTCGAGGATCACTTCCGTCATCAGGAATTTACCGTCCACTTGTACCAGTTTTCCCTTTGACGCACATTGAAATCCCGTGAATTCCAGTTTTGAAGCCTCAGCGATCGCTAAGAAAGTGGTCATGAGGCAACTGCTTACCGCTGCGGTAAACAAATGTTCAGGCGACCAGATGCCCGGAATCCCTTTGTTAAACTGGGGTGGTGTGGCTACCTCAATGCAACCATTTTCACCCAATGCCCCATGGATATCAGGCGAGCACATGATTCCCTTCCGATCCTGGTTCCAGCTAATAGTTACTTCATAGTAATGCGTCTCCATATTAAGGTTAGTTTTTTAAGTGGATTTAGTGTTTTAACAAATGGACTTATGTTCGTTAGTAACAAAATTAATAAGAAGTAAATAATAAAATACTAATACATCCTTTATTGTTATTACTTTTGAACCGTATTTAATAGTATTATCATGCAAAGCGAAACACCGCATACTTTCCATATCCCTGTAATGGGTCTGGCGTATACCATTGATTCCCCCATTAAAGTGGCCCGGTTTGGTATTCCTTCTGTTATTTCAATCATTGAAGACACGCTGGTCGAAAAAATGAGAGAATATTATTATCCATTAATAGGTGAAAAATATCACCCGATCAGGCGCACGGAAACTGATTACCGGGCGAGACGAATTACTGATTATCTGAACCTGGTTAACCGCATTGTGATGGATCAGATTAAAAAATTAAGGGCCGAACCGTTTGAATCAGGCACTGAGATCTGTAAATATTTTGAAATGCTACCGGACCAAGCTGATCTCAAGAGAATATATCATCAAATGCTGGAACTTGATGATCCGGAAGACAGAACGCAACTGGAAAATTGGCTGCGGGAACAACTCGTTGCGGGCAGCATCGATGTGAATATCATGACCAAACTTGATAAAAATAATTTGGACAGGGAAGGAAATAATATCGAAGACGGTTCAGATGCTGTGGCTGCTTTAAGAGGATTTGCAAAAAGTAATCTCTCCAACTCATCCATTATTCTTTCTGCAGGCATGAACCCACGGTTGTTTAGTTATATGGAGAAATATCCTGAGTTCGATGCATTGGCTTTTGGATATTTCAATAAGCAAATTGTTATCAAGGTTTCTGACTATCGCTCTGCACTCATTCAGGGAAAAATGCTGGCAAAAAAGGGATTGTGGGTAAGTGAGTTTAGAATTGAATCAGGATTAAATTGCGGTGGCCATGCATTT
>CAZOYJ010000276.1:2246-4002 GCA_964583905.1 uncultured Roseivirgaceae bacterium | reverse complement strand
TTATATATGATTTCAGTCATACTCAAGACTTTTATTTTGAATTAAACTGCATCCTGAGTAATCGCTAAAAACAGACTTAACCTTAACTAAAAAAAATTAAACAATATGCAACCATCAGAATTAACAATAACTAAAATTTCCATCGGTGAACTTGTATCGCAAGACTGGCGCAAGGCAGAAGTTTTTAAGAAATATGGTATTGACTACTGTTGCGGAGGTAAGAGAACAATTGCCGAAGCGTGTGAGCAAAAGGGAATTGATGCGTCTCGTGTTGAGGCGGATTTACAAAATATAGATACCAGGAATTCTGATATTGGAAACAACTTTAACCGCTGGGAATTGGATTTTCTGGCAGATTATATCCTAAATGTCCATCATAAATATGTAGCTGAGGCTATACCCTTTCTTGATGAACTAAGCAAAAAGGTGGCCCGAGTTCACGGAGACAACCATGAGGAGTTGATTGAAATAGAAGAGCAGACACAAGCTGTTATCAACGAACTTACCCAACATATGCGTAAGGAAGAGATGATTCTTTTCCCATATATTAAAGAGTTGGTGCGGGCAAAAAAGGACGAGACGCCTTTAGCGCCATCACCCTTTGGCACAATTGCCAACCCTATTCACATGATGGAAGCAGAACATACTTCTGCCGGAGGCGGCATGGCGGCTATTGAAGAGTTGAGCAACCACTTTACTCCACCTGTTGATGCCTGCATGTCGTACCAGGTGTTTTTCGCAAAACTTCAGGAATTCCAGCAAGATCTGCACCAGCATATCCACCTCGAAAACAACATCTTGTTCCCTAAAGCAATCCAGCTAGAAGCAGAGCTATCTCAAAATTAAATTTTGAAGGTGGGAAGGGAAAACAATCAGAAACCCCCGATTGCTTTTTTGTTTCAGAATACTATTGAGTAATGAATAAATAGACGCTGGCGTAATGAAAAGCGCTACCCCCCATAACAAATAAGTGCCAGATGGTATGGCTGTAGGGAATTCTCTTAGCCAAAAAGAAGAGGACGCCAACCGAAAAACAAGTTCCACCAGCCAATATGAAAACAAATGCATTTAATGGCAAAGCCTTATACAGCGGCCAAAGTATCCATATGGCCATCCAAACCATGCCCAGGTAAATGAGTGTTGAAATAATATTAAAGCGATTTACAAAGAAAATTTTGAACAGGATCCCCACCAGGGTAATTGCCCAAAGAAACATCAACAGAGAATAGCCATAGACGTGAGGTAATGCGAGAACAAGAAATGGAGTATAGGTGCCTGCTATCTTTACATAGATCGCGCTATGATCAACGATTCTGAGCGCATGTTTCCATTTTGTTTCCTTCACATAGTGGTAAAGGGTTGACGAGCTGTATAAAATAATCATAGCAGACAGATAGACTAACGCACTCAACCATTTTGCCACACTGGTTTCACCATGTTGCGCCAAAGACCAGACTATCCAGACGGCACCCGCCACGCTCAAAAAGACAGCTATTCCATGAGTTAGCCAGTTTGCCCGTTCTTCATGTGAGGTATATTCTGTTATCATGGAATCCTGTTAAGTCTACGCTAAGTGGATGGGCGTGCAAATATACAAATACAAGACTTTTTTATCTTTATCTTTGAAGTTTCTGATTTATAATTCAATAATTAGTGCTTACGAAAAACGTACAATTAGTCCTGTAAACAACGCACAGAAATGCCACAACCTTTGCTGTAGCTGCTTCGGCCAACACCTTCATTCATATAGGTTAGC
>CAZOYJ010000276.1:0-2236 GCA_964583905.1 uncultured Roseivirgaceae bacterium | reverse complement strand
AGAAAATACCATGCGCTATAGGAATTGTATTCGGTTGAACTCCACCAGTTACCATATTTTGCAGGCGGCCCGAACGTTCCATCCGGATTACGGTAACCGCCAGGATGGCCGGCAAAACCACTGCTGTTGTGGCCGTTCCCAAGTTCAAACCAACCCGCGATGTTTTTCATAGACGATCCAGCTTTTTCTTCGCCTCCCAATTGTTCAATCAGCATACTCCATTCTTTGTTACTGGGTATATGCCAGTTTCTTGGGGCCAGACCACGCGGATCGTTTACAGCATACCAATTATAAATTTTACCGTATAATTCCTCGTTTGCGGGATCATCATCGTAATAACACCAGGCAGGTCGTTTATTGGCATCTGCCCGACTCCACTCTTCAGGGGTTTTCGCTTGCGGAATTTGGTCGCCATTGGCGAAGTGATCAACATCCAGATTCAGGATCTGCCATACCTGTGAGCCTATTTTTACCGTGTTGGCATCTGCCTCACTCCTCTGATTTTCCTTTGCAGGTGAAACATCTTGAGATGTAGTTTTAGCTACCGGTTGAATAGCAGATTGAGTTTTTATTTCTGATTTACCTGAACCCGGGGTGAAAAAGAAATCTCCTGTATAATCGGAAGCTATCCAGGGACGTTGGGTATCGCTTGAAGCAGTGGCCACATCACGCGCAACCTGTTTAAACACTTGTTCAATATTGAGGCCCTCGGTATTGATGTATTGCAGCAGCTTGGAGGTAAACAGACCATTCCTTCCGGTGCCATCACTAGCCACGGAGCCGGGTTTAGTGGCATAAACTATATAAGAACCTTTTGGCGTATCTACCATGCTCAGCCCCTTTTCACCGGAGCGGCTGAACCCGCGAAACGGATTATTTCTGCAGGCATCAACAATAAAGATATTTAAACCATTTCCAGCTTCTTCTATGGCATGCATCACGTAGTCCATATTTACACACTGGTCGCCCAGATCTGCTTCAATCTGTTGATTCGCCTGTGTGGGTATTAAGTAATTGACGCCCTTTACCTGCATTCCGTGTCCTGAATAAAAAACAAGACCCACAGCCTGAGGTTGAGCCTGTAGTAATTTGAAGTATTTCAGGATGCCATCCTGCATCACTCGCTTGGTAGCCGGGTCGTAAAGTTCCACCACGGTAAAACCCTTTTTCTTTAAGGTAGCGGCAATATCGCGGGCATCATTCAGCGAATTTTTTAATGGTGCAACATATTGGTAAGACTTTACCCCAATAACGAGTGCATATTTTTGTTGCTGTGCATATGCGTTATGACTACACACCAGGCATAATGCACTTATATAAATAACTTTCAGCCGAACATGATAGTAGCTGACAATTCTATTTTTAATTATGTGGATGGGTAACATACTGTAACAATTAATTTAATATTGAGCATACGCTTCGATCTGAATCAGCATTTCATCAAACTCGACAGCGCTGATATACTTATTGGCTTTTGGAAAAACCACATTCTCTTCACGGAAAATATGTAGTTTTAGTAACTCAATTAGTGTAAAGCATTGTTAAGCCGCTACATCAAAGGTAAGCGCTCGTGACGCTAAGTCAGGAAGCTGCGTGGCTAAGGAAATAAAATTGAACATCAACGTAAGGTGCTGCATGACTTTCAGGTGATCATCCTCCAGCATGTCAATCGCAGTTTTGGGGAATTTACCTTTACTGTGCTCTTCGTGTTCAAGTAATCTTTTTTGTAATAAAGGAAATAATACTTTCTCTTCCTTCAGATGGTGCTTTATCATTTGGTTGTCCATGTAGGCAAAGAAGGACGAGAAATTTTTTTCGATGTCCTTGTCGCGCTGCCAGCCACGCTGCTTAAAGTTTATCAACGCCTTCTCGAACACCTCCAGTTCTTTCTTCGCTCGTGTATGTTCATCAATGAATTTCTGTAAACAAACATGCATGTCTTCATACGGAATGGCATCAACCGTAGGCGGGGTATACGCATCGGGAGGATCCATGGGAGAATATTCTTCCAACCCCGATTCTTTCTCCACCATACGTTTTATAGGATCCTGGTTATTTATTTTATTTAAATCAAGCATAGTTGTTCTTTTTACTAATTATTCTTAGGCCTGTATATCGACCACTTTGTTGCCACACTTCTGACTTTGTTTTTATCCCAGTTCCAGATGACTCGTTGGTATGGACGCCATAGATAATCCAACGGAGCCACCAGCGCATGCATGAGCCGTGAGAAAGG
>CAZOYJ010000275.1:0-4002 GCA_964583905.1 uncultured Roseivirgaceae bacterium | reverse complement strand
CGGGCACCACGTAGCGCTGCTGATGCGGATGCAGGCAGAACACGGCGAGGCCGAGCAGGGCGCTGGCCTGGGGGCCGTTGCCGTCTTCGACGACGCCGACGCTGATGTAGCCGTATTTGACCGGCCCGGGAAAGTCGCCCTCGACGATCCAGTAGGCGATGCCGTAGGCTTTCAGGTGGTTAGCCTGTTTTTCATCCATCGGGATGAAGATGTAGTTGGCTTGTGCCATGTGTAACACAAGAAACAATCCTAACAAAACAAGTCCCCGCTTCATCTATTTCTATGGGTTGATCAATACGTCAAATTTAGGCTCTTTTTAACAAACGAACCTATTCGTAAAAAAAGTGCACCGATTTGTAACATTTGCCCCACTTTTACCACGTATTGTAGCATCAAACCCGATTCATGAATCTTGTTGAAAATATGCGTGAAGGCCTGCGGTCGGTGCAGGCTAACCTGCTTCGTTCCATTTTAACAGCCCTCATCGTTGCCATTGGTATTACGGCCCTGGTGGGAGCCCTCACCGCAGTGGATGGAGTTGAAAAATCCATCAAAGAAAGCCTTTCTTCGCTGGGCGCCAATACTTTTGACATTACCTCCAAGACCAATCGCGGTGCAAGTTCGCAAGGCGTTACCGAGCGGGTTTATCCGAATTTAAAATTCAATGAAGTGGTGCGGTTTACAAACGAATACACGTTTCCGGCCGCGGTAAGTTTATCGGCTAACCTTACCGGCATTGCTGAGGTAAAACGCCTGTCGAATAAAACCAACCCGAATGTGCTGGTAACGGGCGCCAACGATGAATTCCTGCCCATAAAAGGACTGGATTTGCAGAAAGGTAGAAATTTCTCGCCCATCGAAATTGAATACGGTACCCAAGTGGCCATCATCGGTCATAAAATTTATACCACCTTATTTAAAGAGCGCGAAGAACCCATTGGGGAAAAAATTTCTTTCCTGGGTTCTCAGTTTAAAGTAATTGGCATAATCGAAGAGAAAGGACAATCGCTGGAAGGTAATTTTGACAACATGATCATCATTCCCATCCGGGTGGCGAACCAGATGGCCAAGGGCCGGAGCTTGTGGTACCGGTTAACGGTGGGGATAGATGACCTGGATGACATGGATAATGCGATGGGTGAAGCTACGGGGTTAATGCGGAGAATCCGGAGCGACCGGGTCGGACAACCGGATTCTTTTACACTTGAGCGCAGTGTTTCGCTTGCCGAGCGAACCGCACAAATGGCGGGCTATGTTCGCACGGCAGGTTTCTTAATTGGTTTTGTTACGCTGTTGGGTTCGTCCATTGCGTTGATGAACATAATGCTTGTATCGGTAACGGAACGTACCCGCGAAATCGGGGTGCGCAAAGCATTGGGGGCAACGCCCCTGCGCATCCGGCAGCAATTTGTTATTGAAGCCATTGTGGTGTGTTTGTTGGGTGGTGCGCTGGGCATATTACTTGGCATTGGCATCGGCAATCTGGGCGCCCGGTTTCTGGGGTTGAAGACGTACATCATTCCCTGGTTGTGGATTTTCTTCGGATTTTTTGTTTGCGTGGTGGTTGGATTGTTGTCGGGTTATTATCCCGCCCATAAAGCTTCCAAACTCGACCCGATTGAATCGTTGAGGTTTGAGTAAGCATTCCTTAACCAGCAAAAAATGAAAGCACCACTATGCTAATGGTGCTTTTTTATTTTTTCAGCGATCTAATAATTAGACTTGTACTAAATCAATTCTGCCGTAAGGCTGATGTTGGTGTTCAGTAATTTGGAGATCGGGCAATTGGCCTTTGCATTTTCAGCACACTCCTGAAATTTTTCTTTCGAAATTCCACTGACCTTGGCCTTCAGCGACAAAGCCGATGATGTAACTGCTCCGCTCTCGAGGGTTACGGTACACTCAGTAGTAAGTTCATCGGGAGTAAACCCGGCTTCACCCAAAACAAAACTGAGTTTCATGGTAAAGCACCCGGCATGTGCGGCTGCCACCAATTCTTCGGGGTTGGTACCAATGCCTTCTTCAAAGCGCGAACCATAGGAGTACTGGGTTTTGCTGAGTACGGTACTTTGGGTGGATAAATGCCCTCCGCCTTCTTTTCCGGAGCCTTGCCATACGGCTGTTGCTTTACGTTTCATATGCGTTATGGTTAAGTTTTACGAGTGGCTAAACTACAATTTTTTAAGGAAATTGAATTTGATAAACCAGATGATTATTTCAGCAAGTTTCGGGTTTGGGGTCAATTGCTGCCAGGTTAACTTTAGGGTGAGAACAAATTAACTGATCCGAACCTAAACGCACTGCAGGGATGACATTCCACATTACCATTGCTTCAGGTGATCTGCTACGGAAAATAAGGTTGCGGGAAATATGTTTTGGCGGTAATGCACGGGATAAAATTTATGGCCGGCTATCCTGTTCATCAGGAAAACGGCTTAAAAAAGCGAACAAGGTATTTTTTGCCACGGAAACGGAGGCCCGCTTGAACGGATTCCGGCCGTGTGCAAATTGTTTAAGAAAAGAATAAGAACAATGGATTTATTCCACACAGAAGCGATAATTAACCTGCTGCCCTACGATGGTGAAACATTTTATTACGGGACGATTCTGAACTCCCTGGAAGCGCAGCGCTACTACCACAAATTGTTCACAGACATTGACTGGCGCAACGATGAGGCCATCATGTTCGGTCGCCACCTCATGACTAAACGCAAGGTTGCCTGGTATGGCGACCGGGCGTTCAGCTATACGTATTCCAGGCGAACCAAACAGGCCTTGCCCTGGACTAATGAATTGTTGGAATTGAAAGCACGTATAGAGAAAATTTCTGGTGCTACCTATAATTCGTGTTTACTCAATTTGTATCATACAGGCGAAGAGGGAATGGCCTGGCACAGCGATGATGAAAAAGCACTTGGCCCCAACAGTGCGATTGCTTCGCTAAGTCTTGGCGCGGTCCGTAAATTTTGTTTCAAGCACAAGCAAAACAAAGTAGTCGTAAGTGTGATGTTAACACCCGGAAGTCTGTTAGTGATGCAGGGAACACCGCAGACGCACTGGCTGCACCGGTTGCCACCCACCAAACGGGTAACCCAGGCCCGGATCAACCTCACCTTCCGCACCATGGTTGGATGATGCCTAAGGTCGCAAGGTGCGACACCCGAATACACGGCCTGCAGTTTTATTGGCATGGCCCTGCACGCGAATCACTACGGAAGTCTTCTGGTTGATCAATTCGGCCGGGATAGAATACTCCACATCGAAGAAGCGCCCGGTGGTGCCTCCGGTTAATTCTTGCGTGGCAATTTTTACACCCTCTACCAAAAAATCAAATCCCCGGTTGCGGTCATCGCCAAGGTAGGAGCATAGGAGGGAATTGGGTACCGATGGATCTACCTTCAGTTCAAATTCAAAATATCCGCCCAATCGTACTTCGCGGCCCGCGCGCCCCAACGCATGACTCACGTAAGATCGCTCCGATGCTTTTAAGTTATGGTCGCGTTCGGGTTGCATCTCGCCAATGCGGATGTGGTCGATGGTGCGTTGATCAATTTCATGCAACCGTTTTTTTTCAGCTTCATACTCCGTCTGTCGCATACTCCATTCCTCAGGTGTGAAGAAATCCCAATACACATTGTAATACTGCTCGAACGTTTTGTAGAAGGGGATCAGTACCACATCGCCTGGTTTGGCGGCCTCCACTGTTCGAAAGGTTAACGATTCGTGCATTGCCGGCTGAATCCAGTTTCGAACATCCCGGTTATCGGTCAGCAATACGGTTGTTCCATAAATCGGGTCCGGCATGTCGGTGCCGAGTTGTCCGGCCAGTACCAGGGGTCCGTACAGAAACGCAATGCGGTTCGGGTTGTCGGGCATGCTTTCGGTATACACGTGCATGGCAAAATCCACATCCAGCAGGTCGTTGTTCTTCCAGGTACGATGAAGCACCACGTATCCCGATGGATCCGTTTGGGTTTTAACCTGCTTACCATTTACACGTAC
>CAZOYJ010000274.1:0-4011 GCA_964583905.1 uncultured Roseivirgaceae bacterium | reverse complement strand
TGGGGTTGGCTGATATCCATTGGCCGGCATCGAGGTCATCATGCGCTTTCTTGAAATCGTACTTGTCGGCTACCAGGAACTCCCGGATGTTTGAGTTTTCTGATTTTGCAATTACCTCAGGATACTTTTCCTTCACGCGCTCCATGGTAAGTTCCATGTTTGATTGGCCGGAGCACACCCATACATCGCCAAAGAGAACATTTTTAATGACTATTTCATTCTTGCCTTTAAAGTGTAGTTCATGCGGGCCACCCGCGGGTTGGGCAGATAGATATAATTTCCAGTTGCCAGCAGCATCTGCTGTTGTTTGAAAAATTTGTCCCCGGAAGGTTATGGTAACTGATTCATTAGGTGATGCCCAACCCCATAAAGTTAGATCAACATCACGTTGCAGTATGGCACCCTCGCTGATCAGGCGTGGTAACCTTACCTGGCTTTGTGCTTGTGGCCCGGGTAAAAGAAACAAAATCAAGATCCATTTCAATCTAAATTCAAAACCACAAAGGTCACAAATCATTTCACCAAGCAAACTATGATCATTATCTGTAGACATCTTCTTTGTGATTTGTGCCTTCTTGATGTTTCTTAGTGGTTAAGCTCATTTTTGATGTAGCTTTTTGAAAATACATGGTTTCATCACGTTAGAAGTTTACGACTTCGCGGTATGCTTTTTTTGGTTCTAACTCTTTATCAAACAGCAATGGGTAATCCTTGCGGTTACGCACAGGAAAATTATCCAACCAACTGCGCCTGTCGGAAATATTCCAGAAGGTAACACTTTCAATGGCATCTTTATGCTTGCGGAACAACGCAAAGCACAGTGCGTAGGCTTCTATTTGCTTTTGTTCCATTTCAGGTGTGAATTCAGTATGGTCGTCTTCAGGTACTCTTTCTCTTCGGCCATGTTCTTTTTTGTAAACCGAAATATCCAGTTCGGTAACGTGTAGGGGTAAACCTAATTCGGAATAGCGGATCAAGGCACTATCAAGGTATTGCGCTATGGGTTCGTAAATGCCCATGTGCGCCTGTAGCCCTAAACCGTGAATGGGTACACGGGCTGCTTTTAAATCGCTTACCAGTTTGAAAATCTTTTCGCGTTTGGCCGGATACATTTCGTTGTAATCGTTGTAAAAGAGAAGGGCATCGGGATCAGCCTCGTGTGCATACTCAAATGCTTTCGCGATATACTCTTCGCCACAGATTTTATACCACGGTGAGTTGCGGTAGAATTCACTTGGTTTGTCGGAGATGGCTTCGTTCACCACATCCCAGGCGTAAATTTTGCCTTTATACCGGCCCACTACAGTCGTAATGTGATCCTTAAGTCGCGCCAGCAACACTTCTTTCGAAACGGTATCGCCCTGTGCATCTACAAATAGCCAATCGGGCACCTGGTTGTGCCACAACAACGTATGCCCACGAAGTTTCAGGTTATTGCGCACGGCAAAGTTCACGATGGAATCGGCATGTTCCCAAAAGTATTCATTCTCCTTTGGATGGATCGGCCCTATCTTCATTACATTCTCTGCGGTGAGACTGTTGAATTCTTTGAGAATTAGCCCGGCTTCATCTGTAGAAAGCGCGTGCGGGCCAATGGCAACGCCTACCGGAAAATAGCCTGCGTAGTAATCTTTAAGTCCTTTTTCTTCAACGGTTTCCTGTTTTGGATTGCAGGAAGTGATGAGTGCAATGCTGCTTACAAGTGCGAAGAGTGTTCTTATTATTTTCATAAGGTTATTGATAGGGCGTGATGGTTGAGATGCTTCCATCTTCATTATGCGTCAGTTCGGTAACCTTGATGTTACGCAGGTGGGTTTGGCCTGAGAGTTGTACGTCATGGTAAAATAGATACCACTTGCCCTTGAACTCAACGATGGAATGATGATTGGTCCAGCCTTGCACTGGTTCAAGAATAATACCTTTATACGTAAAGGGACCGTATGGGGAATCACCAATCGCGTAGCAGATATAGTGAGTATCGCCCGTAGAATAAGAGAAATAGTATTTACCATTGTACTTGTGAATCCATGCTGCTTCAAAGAAGCGCTTGTCGTTTTGACTTTCCGTAAACAGGTTTCCGGTTTCATCTGTGAGTTTCACTTCACGCACCGGTTCCGCAAAACTTTTCATGTCTTTTGAAAGTTTCGCCATACGGGGAAGTGCAGCAAGCTCATTGCCTTTCCGGTTTTGTCCATCTGGATTATAAGTGTTGTTATCCCAATGCTGAAGCTGCCCACCCCAGATGCCGCCAAAGTACATGTAGTAAGTGCCATCGTCATCTTTAAACACGGCTGGGTCAATGCTGTAACTTCCCTTAATGGGTTCTTTTTCTGCTACAAAAGGCCCTTCCGGATTTTTACTGGTGGCCACGCCAATCCGGAAAACATCCCTTTTATCTTTTACCGGGAAGTAGAGGTAATATGTATCGTTGGCGAAGGCTGCATCGGGCGCCCACATCTGGCGACCGGCCCAGGATACGTCATTAATATCAAGCGCAACTCCATGATCGGTAACCTCACCACCAATTTCATCCATGGAGAACACATGGTAATCGCGCATGTCGAAATGCGAGCCTAAGTCGTCTTGAGGTATTCCTGATTCGATGTCGTGTGAAGGATAAATGTACAGGCGGCCATTGAATACATGAGCCGAAGGATCAGCGGTGTAGCGATGCGTGACCAGGGGTTGGGAAATCGGCTGTGGTTCTTTTTCGGTTGCTGAATCTTCTGCTTGCGCAGATTCCCGGGTGGAAGTTTTGGTGCAATTAGCTAAGACCAGGATGCTTCCTGTGAGCAATACGAGTGTGTAAAATTTGATATGCAACATATAGGATTTGGTTTTTGTTCTACGCATTTAATAATTACAATTAAAATATATCAGACCTGTCAGGTTTTAAAAACCTGACAAGTCTTTGGTCTTTGTTCCTGGACCAATCGTTTCGATGCGGGTGGCCCAAGATAGTTGCCATGGCCTTTGATTCTTGGCTTCACTAAGGTCATGGATAAGATTTAATACTTCAACCGATTGCATAAAAAATTTTAATTAAATCGGATTTTGTGCGATTTGTTAAGCTTATTAATATGCAACCGATTTATATATTGCACCTCTAATTTCTGTTGTAATGCCCTTAAAATCACTTATTATTATAGGGTGAAGATGAAGTCTAACTATAACATTACCCTCTAAATCAAGATGGCGCATTATTTCCTGGGCGTAGATTTAGGTAGCTCTGCCGTAAAGGCATCGCTGGTGGATACCGATACCGGGAAAGTAGCCGCGTTTTCATCCTCCCCTTTAACCGAAATGGTAATGGAAAGCCCACGACATAATTGGGCCGAACAAAACCCGGAAATCTGGTGGCAGAATGCCGTTCTGGCCATTCAAGCGGTTGTTCGTAAATCCGCTATTAACCCCGCAAACATTCAGGGGATAGGTATTGCCTACCAAATGCATGGCCTGGTTGTAGTAGATAAAAACCATCAGGTGTTAAGACCCTCCATCATATGGTGTGATAGCCGGGCCGTTGATATTGGTGAAGACGCCTATAACCAGTTGGGTGAATTGTATTGTATGGACCGGTTGATGAATTCGCCCGGAAACTTTACAGCATCCAAATTAAAATGGGTAAAGGAGCATGAGCCCTTGGTGTATGATAAAATCTTCAAAGTCATGTTACCGGGCGATTACCTGGCCATGCGCCTTACCGGTGAAATCACAACAACCGTATCCGGATTGTCGGAAGGAATTATGTGGGACTACCAGAAAGAAACCATACCCGAACGACTCTTTAATTATTATGGATTAAATCCCGACCACGTGGCTACGGTGCTGCCTACGTTTTCCGTTCAGGGAAAACTAACAGCGCAGGCGGCCGATACACTGGGCCTGAAAGCCGGCATCCCGATTTCGTATCGTGCAGGCGACCAACCCAATAATGCCTTTTCATATCTAATCCCATTTCCTTTCTTCTTTTTAACTTCCCCCCCGGTATATAACTAAAAACGAGTTTTA
>CAZOYJ010000273.1:0-4028 GCA_964583905.1 uncultured Roseivirgaceae bacterium | reverse complement strand
TGGATATCACCGCATTCGTGCACAAAGTTCTGTCTGGTTTAGCAATCGAACAGGAAAAAGCTGTCTTGGATCAGTGGGTTGCCGCAAGCCAGGAAAACAAGGCCGAATACGAAGACCTCAAACTCCTTTGGGAAATCATGCAAGACCCCGAACCCCATAAGGACGCGCATTTTTACCGCGACCTGGATAAAATTTTAAAGGTCATAGCGGTTAAAAATAAAAAGCGAAAACGGATGAAAATAATTCTCTGGACAATCCTGTTGCTGACGATAGGGCTGCTGATCGCCTTCCTTATCATCACCTGGCTGGAGCAGTACGCACACCTCCCCCGCTAACCGGACCAGTAAACCAAAAGCTTGTAAACCCGCACCTGCACGACCCCCATGCGCGCTGAACAACACCATAACGTGGTTCTGATGTACCCGAAGGTTAGGTATGAATTGCAGGCTATGGAACAACTGCTCGAAAAGATTGTGCTCAAAAATACAACGCTGTTCCCGTTAACCGACATCCGGGTTGCCATCCGAAATGAAACCGCCAGAACCAAACAAGCTTTTATTTTTGAAGTATTCTCGTTAAGCAATGAACACAACCTCACGCGCTACATCCGGTTTCACCAGGATGCCCTGATCATGCTGATGGACAAAACCAGCAGCTTAATGCAGGCGCAGGAAAAATCACAGCGCGAAACGAATCTTTCCCTGTACTATGCCAGCCTGGAGGAACTCCTGATGTTAATCGAACGGCATTTTGCCAAATACTTTGATCAGGATGTGAAGGCTCCCGAAGGCTACATCACAAACATGAAGAAGGAAGCGCGGGTGATGCTCTTCCGGTTTCATAGGCAACTGGCCCAGGCCCATGCCGATCCGCACCTGACCGATTGCATCCTTCACGTGTTCAAAAAGATCCTCCAGGCAAACGAAAAATCCCGCATCACCTACCGCAACGTGCTTTACCTGAGGGAAGTGCAGAAAGAATTAAACGCGCTGCTCACCAGGCCCCTGCCCATCCAGGATATCCATGAAGAGCTGCGGCAAATCATGTGGTACCTGAATTATAACGCGGCAAAAGTTTTTACCTATTATACCGCTTACATCAATCAGCAGGTGCAGACTGCTAACACCCCACAGGAGAAAATCGAACAGCTTTCGTTCATACAAAAGAAGTTGAACCAACTGCGCGTGAAACCGAACCTGCAGTATAACCCGGAAACGCCATCCCTGAAAAGCTTGTTGAATAACTACCTCTCCGAGGAACTTGATTACCTGGTAAAGGTGAACCACGGCCATAAAACTCGCTTACTGGAGCGACCGCTTAAGGGATTTAAACTTAAATCGCAGGCTTCGGTTTCGCAGGTCGCCTATATGCTCCGGGTACTGATGGAAACCAACATCCTGCTCAATGAAAACGTTAGCGAAATCATGGCTTTCGTGGTTCAAGTGTTGAACACCCCTAAATCCGAATCCATTTCCTACTCCAGCATCCGGTCAAAATATTACGATGTGGAAAGCGGCACGAAGGAATCGGTCCGTAAAATGCTGCTCGAAATGGTGAAGCACATCGACAACCATTAAAGAATGGATCGCCTGGCTACCCGGTTGAGATAATAGCAGTTAAACCAGCGTTGGTCGTGTTGCCATTGGCAGAAAGCTTCCTTATAGGTAATGTCCAGCAGCGGAGCAAGGGAGTCCATGCGTTCCGCAAGCTGGCGCAAGCGCTGCACCAACTCCTGTAGTTCCTCGGTTTTTCTCAGGTAATAACTTTGGTCAATTCGCCTGTGCACCGCTACATCAACCACTTGGTCGAGATCTGCTGAAAAGCGCTCTAAACGTGCAATCAACTTGCACACTCGTTGAAATTTTGGCATACGGTAGTGTCGAATTCATAAAAATATAATACGCGGGCCGGTATAACCCAATCCAGTGGCCGGGTGCTTCCATGTATTAACCTAAACATATGAAGAAACACATTTGATGTATGAAAACATCCCGGCCCTGAATAGTGCTTACGGCATTTATTTTTCGGCTGTTATGCGAATGAGAAAGTCCTGGGTGTTCGGAATACATACGTCCCCGTTGCACACCATATAGGTTATGGTTCCACCCAGAGTCGAAACCGGCTTGAACAGCTTTACCCGTTGGCGAAATGAAACCTTCTCCTTATACCACTTGATTTCCATATCGTAGATATCATCATGATAGGCGGTCATTTTTCCCATTTCCTCCGCCACACCGGCCAATGCGTAATCATGGCTTTCCGCAAACGCAAAGGTTGTGGGTATCGGACCGCCCGGTTCCAAAAATTGCGAATACAAATGCCACCCCGGTGCAAGGCTGGCTGTAAAGGTCACACATACTTCGTGGGGCGCAGTGTACGCGGCCTCGTAACGCCAGTGTACCGGCTCGCCCTGGCCGAAGCACAGGTGAATGCCCCACACGACCACGCCCATCAACCCCGTTAGCTTTCTCATGCCTGATTAGATTTAATACTCTAATAGTGACAGGCGGGTTGGTTAACCGGTACTGGGTTAAGATTTTTTTATGCTAGGGCATACGGCTAGCTGATTTCAGATTCTTGATTTCAGATTTCAGATTGGTGTTCCAATTTTAAATCTGGAATTTGGAATTATTTATGAAACTCCCACCGTTTTGAATTCATATACCGGCTGTTGTTGGTAACGGCAATGGTGTTAAACAATTCAGGACCAAAAAATGCCCGGGTCTGGGTGTTGAGCTTAGCCTCCGTTACTGCGGCCTCCTGCACGGTCATGAAGTAATCGGTACCGAACAGCACCCGCGCACGAATCCTGTCCGTTTGATCCATATCGGCCTTGATGATGGCTAACCGCTCCGGGTCAAATAAGGTATAGGAAATATCGGCATACACATTTTCATAGCGTTGCATCAGTTGCTTGATTGTGGTGTACCAGGTATTTTTGGGCCCCCTCCAGTCTTCATCTTGCGTGGAATCAAACCCAAAGTGCGCAAAACAAATCTTGAGCTGCGGAAAGCGCTCCAGTACCTGCTCCCAGTGTGCCGGCTTGATGAAATTATTTTTAAAGTCTACCCAATTCCCCTCAAAGGGGTTAACATAACGATAGCCTTCCTTTGGATTAAAACTTACTGAATAAATAAACTCATCGGGCACCGCCTTGTTCGCATAATGGATGCCGCCCCGCGAGCAGTGCACCATCAACGGAAGTTGGTTTTCTTGTGCGTATTGATACACCTGCTCGAGCCGGGGATCATACGGATAATACCCCAGCGATGGGTATACCTTAATCCCGACACAACCTTTGGCTATGTACTCCGCCACAAAATCCAGGTTGTCGGTTGCATCGCCCATGCGGGCATCAATAAAGACAAACGGCAAACACGTATCGGGGTATTTCCTGCGCACGTCCAGCAAGTCATCCAACTGCTGCCGGTAGGGAATTTCCAGTTTGCCACCACCCATAAACTGAAAGTTGATGGAATGCACCGCCAACCGCGTACCCTTGGGATACACCTCGGCACAGTTTTCAAAGATCATGTCTTGCGTATCCATCGTGCCGATGTACAGAAAACTCAAATACTTTTGGATGTTGGCGTTGGAGGTTGAACGCATCAGCGCTTTAATCATGAAATGGGTTAACCGTTGCCGGAAAGCCCAGGCCAGCAGCTTGACCATCCGCTGCGGAAGTTTATTCACCTTGGTGCGGATAAACTCCTCCGGGGTATACTTGACATTGAAGGTATGGATATGGCAATTAAACATCTCACTTACTTTTTCCGCTCCGCAGGGTTCGACCCGCCACCGCGCAGGTTAACCAGGCCCTTTAACAAATCAAACCAAAAGGGTGCGCCAAACCGCAATGCCAGGGCCGTTAACAACCAGCCGATCAGGTAGTGCCAAAAAGGAGTGGAAAAGCCTGAACAACAATGATCGTTATCCAGGCTCCACCCGAGAGGCAACTCAAAACTATTTAAGGTTTTTAAATTTTCTTCCAGCGCCTGCCGGGCATCGGGGGTAGCCGCAAGCCCATC
>CAZOYJ010000272.1:0-4049 GCA_964583905.1 uncultured Roseivirgaceae bacterium | reverse complement strand
GAAGCCGGTGTTACGGAAATGATTCACTACAATCATCATATTGGCCTGATCACCAATGTAATGTGGAATTCAACCGAACCATTCTCTAACGAAGAAGAGTATGTAAAGCAATTCGATACGTTTGCCGACAGTACCCCCAAGGCCGGCATACTTCTGTATTGTGAAAACGATCCACTGGCCCTGGTTGTGGGCGCTAAACCCCGAACGGATGTATTAGAAATCGGTTATAAAATCCATTCCCATACATCCGAAAGCGGCAATCATTACCTTACCTCCGCAAAAGAACGAATCCCGGTGAACATTTTCGGAAGCCAGAATTTCCAGAACATCAGTGGCGCACAAGAACTGCTTAAGCGACTGGGCATTACCAACGATATGTTCTATAAGGCCATTACCTCCTTTGAATAATTACCTAATACCTCTACTGTGAAAAACCTATTCTTACTCCTGGCCTTCCTCGTGTGTACCGGAAACGCCCTCGCTCAAAAAGCAAAAGACAAGAAAAAAACAACAGCCGAAACCCAGGCTCCGGCCCATGCCATGACACAGGATGCCTTCCTGTTTGCCAATGGCCTGTGCGACTGCATGGAGGGGATGCTTAAAAAACTTCACCCGGCCCTCCAGGAAATGTTGGTCGATATGGTTGACGTAGGGCCTGAAGAAGCACAATCCAGACTTGAAAAGAAGTTGATGGCAGCCACCCAGGAAGATCAGTTGAAAATAATGGAAGATGCCGAAAGTATGGCAACCATCGATCAGCAATTAGAAGACAACTGCGGCCACCTCGACAGCATCGGCAATAAGTATGATAATAACGAGGAGTTCCTGAAAGTAATCCTGGATCAATTAAAGGATATGAACGATTGTACGCTTACCTATAAGACCATGCGGCTGGGCCTGGCTGGCCAAAAGTAATGCATTATGAACCTGAACCTTAAAACCCCCCTCTGCTTTTTCGACCTCGAGACTACCGGAACAAACATTACCCAGGATCGCATTATCGAAATTGCCGTTATCAAAGTGATGCCGAACGGTGAGGTGCTGCGTAAAGCTGAACTCATCAACCCGACCATTCCTATTCCGGTCGCTTCTTCCATGTTTCATGGCATTAAAGACGAAGATGTTAAAGACAAACCCACTTTTAAAGAAGTGGCGAAGGAATACGCCCGCTTTTTTGAGGGTGCCGACCTGGCAGGGTTTAACATCTTAAAATTCGATATCCCGGTATTGGTGGAAGAGTTTCTTCGGGTTGGGATTGAATTCGACTACAGCCGGAAAAAAATTATCGATGCGCAACGCATCTTTCACCTCATGGAAAAGCGTACGCTCTCGGCCGCGTATAAATTCTATTTACATAAAGAGTTAACCGATTCGCATACCGCAGAAGCCGATACCCAGGCTACCCTCGAAGTACTCGTGGCCCAGATTGCCCGTTATGACGGTCAGCCGGTAATCGATGGCCTGGGGAATACCCTTGGTGAAATCAAAAACGACATGGAGGTGCTCGCGCAACTTACCGCATCGGATATGGTCGACCTGGCCGGTCGCATGATCAAAAATGAAAAAGGTGAGGAAGTCTTCAACTTCGGCAAACACAAAAACAAAAAAGTGCTGGATGTTTTCAAAGCCGAACCCTCCTACTACGACTGGATGATGAACGGAGATTTTGCGCTGGATACGAAGCGGAAACTGACGGAGATTAAATTAAGAGGCTTCAATAAGAAGTAAAGGCTGGGGTTGGCTTCAGATTCCGGTAAAAAAATTATTCTCCCATTACCTTGAAAATTCTCGCCTTCCTTTCTGTTACCTTTGTGCGCTGGCAGTTCATGATTAGAAAATTCTACACCCTATTCCTCGCCCTGTGCCTACTGGCATGGTCTGCCATTACTCCTGTGCAGGCTGGTCAGGACAAGCAGGGTTTCAACGCTGCCTCTGGCAAGGTGGTGCTCCAGAACCTTACCCGTTCCTCCACCTCATCGGATACTGCAGTGAAGAAATTCTCCGATTCTGCATTCGGAGCCACCGCACATTTCAGCACGTTACAATCTCTTATTTCATCGGCTCAGCCCAACGTATGGTCGAGCGGATTTGTTTACCGCCATCCCGTTTATACTACCCTTTCGGCCCAGGCGCCCTGATTTTTTCAGAAAGTATTTTGCTCCCCAGTACAACCCCGGGTAGAGCCCATCTATTTTTTTTCACTTTCTGAAATCATCATTTCCCTATGAAAACCGTAATTGACTTTTTCGCACGCTATTGGTTCCTGCTCATCATGTTGTTCTTATTTATCGGGCTCATGATCGGGGTGGCTAACTTTTAACAGTCGGCAACCAATGCATCAAAACCTCATCTCACTGATTAATTCTGTTACCTGAAAACACATTGTAACTATGTCTGTACCAACTACCGAAAACCGGGGCCAATGGGGCTCTCGTTTTGGTTTCATCATGTCGGCTGCAGGGTCGGCTATTGGCCTGGGCAACATCTGGCGCTTCCCCTATCTTGCCGGGGAGCATGGTGGTGGCGCCTTTGTTTTTGTTTACCTGAGCATCGTTCTGTTAATTGGAGTACCGCTGCTGTTTACGGAAATCGGACTGGGGCGGCTCACGCGCAAAAGCACCATTGGTGCCTTCCGGGATACGGGCGCTGGCCCGGTGTGGATGGGCTTCGGTGCCATTCTCGCGCTTCTTGTTAGCTTTTTTGTGCTCTCGTACTACAGCGTGATTGCCGGGTGGACCATCGGTTATGTGTTTAAATCGCTTACCGGTTCAACATCTTCCTTCTCCTCCTTCGCAGCCAACCCGCTCTATACCGTACCGCTGTTGGGTGTGGTGATGGCTATTACCATTTCCATTGTGTTGGGCGGCATTTCCGGAGGAATCGAAAAGGCTACCAAAGTACTTATGCCTGCCTTACTTGTTCTCATTCTCCTGGTTGCACTGCGCAGCGTAACCCTGGAGGGCGCATGGGAGGGTGTAGTGTTCTATCTTACGCCCGACTTCTCCAAAATCACAGCGAACACCATCCTTGCAGCATTAGGCCAGGCATTCTTTTCGCTAAGCATCGGCTGGGGCATTATGGTAACGTATGGTTCGTACCTCTCCAAACAAACCAATATCGTGAGTAGTGCCGTATGGGTTGGTCTTATGGATACTACGGTTGCACTGCTAGCCGGATTGATGATCTTCCCGGCCGTGTTTGCGTTTGGAAAATCGCCCGAAGCCGGACCCACACTGGTCTTCCAGGTTTTGCCCGAAGTGTTCAATGCCATTCCCGGAGGCACCATCGTGGGTGCAGTGTTTTTCCTAATCCTCATGGTAGCCGCCATCACCTCAACCATCTCCATGCTGGAAGTGCCGGCCTCCTACTTCATGGATGAGAAAAAATGGAAACGTAAAAAAGCTACAATACTCATCGGCATACTTGCCTTACTTGTGGGCGTTCCGGCAGCCCTATCATCCGGAGGTTCTGCATACTTTTCCAACATGACACTACGAGGATTGGATGTAAACGCAGTGCCTACCACAGTTGAATCTGTGAACGATCACTATCATGTAGTACTCACCGGCACTGTAAAGCAGGACAACCTTAACCAATGGGAAGCAGAACTTAAGCACGAGGTCAAAAGCGAATTCACCGGTATAGAAACCAGCAGTGAACATGTGGCATTCGTCTTTCTTTCGGAAACCTCCGCTACCGCTTTTGCCGATAAGATCGGCAACCTGAATCGCGGCTTCCTCTCCATTCTCGATTATTACTTCGGCACCTTCTTTATCATAGTCGTGGCATTTACCACTTGTGTGTATGCGGGCTGGAAAATGAATGTGAAGGACCTGGTAAAAGAACTCGGAGAAGGTTCGCCTGCTTTCCGGTCGGCCGTTTGGGCGCAAAAAGCCTACGTGTTTTTTATCCGATACGTATGTCCTCTCCTCATCCTGGCCGTACTGCTGAACATGATGGGCGTGTTTAGCTTCGACTAAAGAAACTACGCATGGCCATACCAATTAGTTATCCCTTAATAGTGGTACGATTCCGGACTATCATTTTAT
>CAZOYJ010000271.1:0-4086 GCA_964583905.1 uncultured Roseivirgaceae bacterium | reverse complement strand
CGATGCAACTGGCCATTGACGAAACCAACCGCAGAAGAAAAATCCAGGCCGATTATAATGCGAAACACGGCATCGTTCCCCAAACGATTATCCGGTCGAAAGAATCCATCCTGAGTCAAACCAAGGTTGCCGACTCAAAGAAATCGATGAAGAAATACTACATCGAATCTGAAGAAACCAGCCTGGCAGCCGACCCGGTAGTGGCCTTCCTCAGCAAGGAGGAATTGCAAAAAATGGCCGATCGAACCCGCAAAGCCATGGAGAAAGCCGCGAAGGAATTGGAATTTATGGAAGCTGCCCGCTTACGGGACGAATACCTTGCTATTCAGAAACTATTGGATGATAAAGGATCGGTATGATTTTGTGGGAATCGCCAGGACAAAATTTGAAATCAACTTGAATTTATCTCTAATAGCTGAATAGTAACAAGAATTAGATACGGTTAATTGATCCCGAACGGGTGGAATATTAGGTATTTGGTAAGCCCTAGAAAATTTCAGGCAACCGCACTCTAAAATCATATAGAACCAAGATAAATCATACCCTCCGATTCTGTCTGACTGCTATATTTACAAAACTTTAAGCTTATGCTATTCCGGTTATTCGCTATGCTTACCCTCATCTCGATTTTTGCACCTGCTTTATCGCAAGGCACAAACGATTTTATGATCGGTGGCGGATTTGATTTTATCAAAACAGATAACTCAAAAATTCTTGACAAAGCGCAGGTTGGGATGGAAGCCAATTATTTTGTCATTACTAAGTTCTCAGTCACGGCAGGAGTGGAAATGTGGACTTACCGCGATGAGAGTTTTGCGTTTGGTACGCGCTGGTACCCTTTTACAGGTCTGTTCATGCGCTTTCGCGGATTGATTGGTGAAAATGATTTTAACATTGGCGTTGGCGGGGCCATTCCGATGAGGCGGAACTGGCGGGTTGAAGTGATCGGTGATTATTACTTCGGTGGTGAATTTGCCCTTCGTACCGGACTGGCGTATGTCATCCGGACGCGGTAGTGTCTAAAAAAAGACCTCGGGGGTTTCCAAACCCTGGAGGTCTATCCACTCATTTCCTATCGGCATCAAAAAACACTGGCCATCTCATTGGCGCTAGGGTTTCTCAGCTTTGTACAAAAGAGCAACCTCCTTTTCGGTTAATGGAACTTTAAAAAACCGCAGGTCGTCCAATTGGCCTTTAAAGTGATTGCTATAGAGGTCGGCCGGATCAGCCCAGCTTTCAGTAATGATTCTGTTATTGGCCCCTTGTATGAATCCCAGTGCCAGATTATTTCCATCGCCTGAAAGATTTCCTGCATACACCACTCCAACCGTAGTGATTTTAATATCATCGGTTGGCCATAAATTAAAATCAGTTTGCATTACTTTTTCACCATTGAGGTACATGGTATTCAATCGTGTGTCGGCCTCATAGGTGCATACAACGTGAACCCATTTATCTCTCAAGTACGCATCCCCTATTCCGCCTAACACTTCCTTTTGAAATACGTAGCCTTGCCATCCTCCATTATCCTTCGTTTCACCTGTTCCTGCGAAGTATAAATCTTCAGAATCCGATTCTCCTCCTGCTAACAAAAATTGACTTGTAAATTTAAGTCCTGACCAATCGGGGGTTATATCCAAATAGAAGCCTTTCCATCCGGCAAGTCCCATTATAAATTGTCCGTCTTTGGTTGAGTTGGCTTTCATCCAGAAGCTCACTGTAAAATTGTAGCTCCCCAAAAAATGTTGTCCGTTAGGAATCTCAACAATGGTGGTAGTGCCATCAAATTCACCCGCTGATTCTGCCCGGCCATACCGGTCGGTGGTGTAGGTCAAATTCTTAACATTTTCATCGGGGGGTGTATGTATTCCTACCACATCCTTCATGGTGCCGGAGAATGGGAAATAGGAAACCTGAAAAGCAGCTTGTGGTGGCGTAATGTATTGTTTATCAGGAGCTTCATCTTTACCACAGCGTTGCAGCATTGTACTCATTGCCACCAGTGCGATTGGTATTAAAATCTTGCTGAGCTTTTTCATGATAATTTAGTTTATTGATTTCTTAGTCTATTCAATTCTGCGGGTATAATACGGGAGTTCCATTTACAATTTTAAGACCAACGGTAAGGATGGAGTTGCTAAAACAGTTTTGAGGATTTTTTCGCTATGCGATTTTTTAGAGAAATCAAGGATTTTTTCAATACGTGATGACGCACATCATGAGTTTTTGCTATCACAGGTCTTACACTTTCACGAAATTAATTTTTCAACACATAAACCAACTTCACATCCTGTTAAAATGCGTTTGGGGAAAAAACAAGGCATTGATTGTAGAAATTTATTCACACCTGATGACGGCCATCACGAACATGAATAAATTCGGGTAATCTTGAATCTGGCAAGCTTTTTACCAAGTTGCAGTACAGCACCTTTATTCAAGTTTCAACATTATGCAGTTTGACTCGATCGATTTTGCTATTTTCCTCATTGTATTTTTTACACTTTATTGGATTTGTGAAAAGTATCTTCGCTTACAGAATATATTAATCCTTATCAGCAGTTACATCTTTTATGGTTGGTGGGACTGGCGATTCTTATCCTTAATACTGTTTAGTACCTTAGTCGATTATGTTGTTTGCATTGGCCTTTCAACACAGGAAAATGCAGTAAAACGGAAAATTTTGTTGTGGACCAGTATAGCTACCAACCTGGGTTTTCTTGGTTTTTTTAAATACTACAATTTTTTCCTGGACAACTTTATTACCGCCTTTTCCTTTATTGGACTTAACCTGCATGCAAGCTCATTAATGATCATTTTACCGGTAGGGATTAGCTTTTATACGTTCCAAAGCCTGAGTTATACAATTGATGTCTACAAACAAAAACTGGAGCCCACAAAGGACTTTATCGCATTTGCGGCTTACGTTGGTTTCTTTCCGCAGCTAGTGGCAGGCCCAATTGAGCGGGCGGCTAGCTTACTTCCTCAATTTTTTGCAAAACGAACATTTGACGCTGCAAAAGCAGTGGATGGCATGCGGCAAATCTTGTGGGGCTTGTTCAAAAAAATTGTAATTGCCGATAACTGCGCAACGTTTGCTAATCTTATTTTCAACAATCATGAACACTATGACGGAGCCATTCTTGTATTGGGGGCCGTATTCTTCGGGCTTCAAATCTATGGCGATTTTTCAGGCTACTCTGATATTGCCCTCGGCACCGCTCGGTTACTTGGATTCGATTTAATGAGGAATTTTGCCTTTCCCTACTTTTCGCGCGACATCGCTGAATTCTGGAGACGTTGGCACATTTCATTATCAACCTGGTTTCGTGATTATTTGTATCTGCCCCTTGGCGGCAGCAAAGGTAGCCTCGGTATTAAAATCAGAAATGTATTCATCATTTTTTTAGTGAGCGGATTCTGGCATGGCGCTAACTGGACATTTATTGTGTGGGGAGGGCTGAATGCAGTTTACTATTTACCCTTGTTATTATCCAAGTCAACGCGCAGCAATACCGATATCGTTGCGCAGGGTAAAATCTTTCCATCTGTTAAAGAATTGATCTCCATCGTAATAACCTTCTCCCTTACCTCGCTGGCATGGATATTCTTCAGGTCAGCCGATCTCGGCCACTCCTTTATTTACATACGCGATTTACTTTGGGGGTTAACCATATCCTCCTCTTACCAATTTGCCTGGTTATTTCTCATGGAAAAGGTTGGCCTTATCATTCTTATCCTCATCAGTTTCTTCATAGCTATTGAGTGGTTGGGCCGCGAACAGCAATTTGCCATAGCCAATTTTGGATTACGGTGGAAAACGCCTGTACGCTGGTCGTTATATTATTCGATTATAATCATCATCGTGATGTATGGCGGCCGGCAGCAACAGTTTATTTATTTTCAATTTTAATTTTTTGAATCATGATCCTCTTCTTAAAAAAAACAGCACTATTCGTTTCGATTTTCAGTATCCTTATTATCATAGGGGTTCTGCTTCCTCAAACACCGCGGGCCTCGAGTGCACATTTGTCTTCGCAACGAGATAAGGACCTTTTATTGCGCGATGCTCCATCACCACGATTAATT
>CAZOYJ010000270.1:2939-4098 GCA_964583905.1 uncultured Roseivirgaceae bacterium | reverse complement strand
GGACTTCCGGCTTGGCTCCATTATGGCATTCAATATTTTTCATGTACTTGGGTGGTGTTCAATACTGGTGATCATCGGTGCATTAATGATGATGAACAGAAGGTTGACTAATGGCGGACTCATAGCCACACAAACCTTTGAAGGGGATTGGCTTCCGCTGATTTTATTATTGATTATCTCCGTTACAGGCCTCGGCATCACCTACGATTACACGTTCCTGCAAGGCAAAACACATCAGTTCATGTCAGTCATTCACGCCATCACGGTTATTCTTTTTTTGTTGTGGCTTCCGTTCGGAAAATTCTTTCACATTTTTCAGCGGCCCGCCCAGGTAGGGGCAAACATTTATAAAATTGAAGGTGCAAAAAGAGGCATGGCCACTTGTCCGCATACGGGGCAACAGTTTGCTTCCAACTTGCATATCAACGATTTAAAGCAAGTAACAAAAGAACTGGGTTTTGACTTTACACTTAAAGATGGAACCAGTCATCTGGACTTAAGTCCGGAAGGCAAGCGCTCGGCTATTGCCAAGGCGCACTTCAAAGCGAGACAGGAATCCGGTAAATTTTTTGGTTGATGGTAGATACTTATTAAATTTTTCATGGCGAAACTTCCAACATCGGTTCAGAATATTATAGCGCATTACGGTCCTACGAAAGCGTATTCTCCGCAAGAAGGTTTTAGCGGCCGCTCCGAGCCCGACAAGCTTGTAAAAACGCATTGCTGTTTTTGCGGCATGCAATGCGGTATACAACTTAAAGTAAAATCCAATAAAGTAGTGGGTTTCGAACCATGGATGGAATTTCCTTTTAATGAAGGGAGACTTTGCCCTAAAGGCGTTCAGCGTTACTTACAGAATAACCATCCTGATAGAATCCTCGCTCCCCTTCAACGAGTGGAAGGAAAAGGCTTCGAACCCATCGATTGGGAAACAGCCATGAGCAGAACGGTATCAGAAATTAAACGTATACAGGCGGCTTATGGTAACGATGCTTTTGCCATGCTCTCCGGTGTATCGCTCACCAACGAAAAAAGTTACATGATCGGCAAGTTTGCACGGGTAGCTTTGAAAACCGCCAACCTCGATTACAACGGCAGGCTATGTATGGTAAGTGCCGGAGCGGGAAACAAAAAAGCATTTGGCCTCGACCGCATCTCC
>CAZOYJ010000270.1:0-2929 GCA_964583905.1 uncultured Roseivirgaceae bacterium | reverse complement strand
AACAGTTGGGCTGATCTGGAACATGCCAAAGTAATTATGATTTGCGGCACCAACGTGAGTGAAACGTTTCCAACGCTAACACACTATATCTGGCAGGCGCGTGATAATGGAGCGAAACTCATTGTTGTTGATCCGCGTGTAACGCCCATTGCACGCACAGCCGATTTGCATCTTCCTGTAAAGCCCGGCACTGACTCTGCGTTATATGGTGCTATGTTGAAACTATTAGTTGACAACGATTGGCTTGACCATGACTTTATCGATAACCATACAAGCGGTTTTCAGGAGACGATTGATGCTGTAAAGAATTATGATTTGCCATGGGCAGAAAAAATCACCGGCATTCCTGCGGCAAAAATTTTGGAAGCAGCAACCTTATGGGGGAAAGCATCTACCAGCTTTTTGCTTCATGCACGGGGCATTGAACACCATTCCAAAGGAGTGGATAATGTAGTGGGATGCATTAATCTGGTTTTGGCCACCGGTAGGATTGGTAAGCCGTATTGCGGTTATGGTACCATCACAGGACAAGGTAATGGACAAGGCGGACGAGAGCACGGCCATAAATGCGATCAACTTCCGGGTAACCGTGATATTACCAATCCTGAGCACCGGAAATATATTGCAGAAGTGTGGGGAATTGAAGAAAAGGAAATGCCCGGCAAAGGTTTATCAGCGTATGAATTGGTGGAAGCTATTCATCGTGGGGAAATCAAAGGGTTGATTTCCATTTGTTTTAATCCATTGGTTTCGCTACCAAACAACAACATGGTGCGCGAGGCACTTGAAAAACTCGAATACTTTGTGTCCATTGATTTTTTCCTGAGTGAAACAGCCCGTCATGCTGATGTGGTGATGGCCGGTTCATTGCATGAAGAAGATGAAGGAACCGTAACTACAGCCGAAGGAAGAGTAGTGCGAATTAATGCAGCCGTAACGCCACCGGGCAACGCAAGAAGAGACAGCGACATCATTATGGAGTTAGCAAGGCGATTAGGTGCGGGCGATAAATTTAATTTTGAAAACAGCGAGGCCATCTTCAATGAGTTGCGCGTGGCATCTAAAGGTGGTACGGCCGATTACTATGGAATTACCTATGAAAAAATAGAAAACAACATGGGTATATTCTGGCCTTGCCCAACCTTAGACCACCCGGGTACTCCTCGGCTATGGGAAGATCGTAAGTTCAAGACACCCGATGGTAAAGCACATTTCAATGCTGCCCCTTACCGTGATCCAGGTGAGATTACAGACGATGAGTATCCTATTGTACTTACAACGGGCCGTGTAGTGTCACAATATTTAAGTGGTAGTCAGACCAGACGAATTGGTAAACTTTTAGATCAATATCCTGAGCCCTTATTGGAAATTCATCCGAAGCTTGCGCAACAGTATGGTATAAAAGAACGTGACCTGATTAAGGTCGTAACTCGTAGAGGGGAAGCAGACTTTCCTGCTCAACTGGTGGAGACTATCCGTGAAGATACAGTGTTCATTCCCTATCACTGGGGCGGAAATAAATCAGCAAATTTATTGACACCCGGCACGCTGGATCCTGTTTCCAAAATTCCGGAATTCAAAGTGTGTGCCTGCAAACTGGTGCCGATGGGTGTGAAGGCCAAACCAGCAGAAGAATCCAATGCCTATCAAAGTGTATAAAATGAAAATGATATAATTTCCGAACATGGCCGCAGAGTACAATCAGAACATGGAGTTTTTTGTTGATATGCAACGGTGCATAGGATGTCATGCGTGCGAGATGGCGTGTGCGGAATGTGAAACCAATGGGCAGGAAAGCATGATTCACATTCACTATGTTGATCGTGCCCATTCGGTGCAAACAACAGTGCAAGTGTGCATGCACTGTGAAGACCCGGCCTGCGCTAACGTTTGTCCTGCTGATGCCATTACGAAAGATAGTTTTGGGGTGGTGCACACTGCTAATACATCGCGCTGCATTGGCTGTTCCAACTGCGTATTGGCCTGCCCGTTTGGTGTTCCTAAAAAAGAAGAAAAGGCTGAGCTGATGATGAAGTGTAACATGTGTTATGACCGCACCAGTGCCGGCAAGAAACCCATGTGCGCAACGGTGTGTCCCAGCGGAGCATTGTATTATGGAACGCGGGAAGAAATCAGAAAAATGCGAGCCGACAGTGACCCGGTGCAGACGTTCAAGTTTGGAAATGAAACCGTAAAAACAAAAGTAAACATCATGATGCCCAAGGGCAGCACTGAATTAAACGTTCATGATTAATCAACAGCACTATGTCATCATCATCTGAAAAGGAAAAAATTCCTGACTGGAAAAATGATTTTCCAATTGAGCAAAGTGAAGCCACGCATATTTCGCGCAGGGACTTTGCAAAATTTCTTTGCCTGCTTTCCGGAGGCATGGCCTTGGGCAATGGGGCCATTGTTATCAAGTCGTTTGCTTTTCCTTCTCAGCCGCTTGAAGGCGAACATTTTGTTTGTCAGCATTCCGAAGTGAAAACTGGGGATATGAAACAGTTTGTCATTAAGGGGCGATTGGAAATTCCCTACATTCTGATTCACCTCTCAGATAATGAATGGAGCGCCTTTGAGCAGAAGTGCACGCACCTTTCATGTGCCGTGCGCTACAGGGCCGACATCAACAAAATTGAATGCCCATGTCATAAAGGTTACTTTGATCCTTATACCGGTGTAGTATTGCAGGGCCCGCCACCGAGACCATTGCCGCAACTTGAAGTTGTGGTAAAAGATGGCAACGTGTATGTTAAAGCAATGGAAGAAAAAATCGTATAGTCAGTATGGGAGATTTCAGAGAAGTACAAAACCAGGCCCACCCCAATAAAACCAATACGTTGATGGCGGGCATTATCACTTTACTCATTGGCATACTGGGTATTCAAGTGTGGCTTTTATACAGTGCCCTGAACAATGCACTGGA
>CAZOYJ010000269.1:0-4107 GCA_964583905.1 uncultured Roseivirgaceae bacterium | reverse complement strand
GTTCATGGATTTATCAAGAAATACTTCGGCACCCTGAAGATATTTACCGGTTGCAAAGTCACGGATTTGACCGGTAATCTGACCGGCATATAAGCCCGGAGAAATGAATACTGTAATTAAGAAGAGGAAGCGCATGAGATGTCTTTATTGTTGTAAATTTGTTGACTTAAACCTGCTTTTGCTGGTCTTAAAATTCGAAGATGACACAACAAGAACTGCTTAGCCAAATTAATAAAAAAAAATCGTACTTGTGTATTGGCCTTGATACGGATATTGAACGAATTCCTACGCATTTACAATCGGAGGAAGATCCGGTATTTGAGTTTAACCGGCAGATTATTGATGCCACGCATGAGTTTTGCGTAGCCTATAAACTCAACGTAGCATTTTATGAAGCACTCGGCCCGAAAGGCTGGGTAAGTCTTCAGAAAACCCTGGACTACATTCCAAAAGAGTGCTTTACCATAGCCGATGCCAAACGTGGCGACATCGGCAATACATCTTCCCTTTATGCGCGTGCTTTTTTTGAACAGATGAATTTCGACTCAATTACCGTAGCACCTTACATGGGGGAAGATTCTGTAAAACCCTTTTTAAAGTTTAAGGATAAGTGGGTTATTCTGTTGGCGTATACGTCCAACCCGGGCAGTGCTGATTTTCAATTGATGCAATCAAAAGAAACTGACCGCACACTTTATGAAGAAGTAATTCTGAAGGCACAATCCTGGGCTACTCCAGAGCAACTTATGTTTGTTGTGGGCGCCACACAAGCCGATAAGATGAAGCATATCCGTGAACTGGCTCCCCATAATTTTTTCTTAGTGCCGGGGATAGGGGTACAGGGCGGTGATCTGGAAATGGTTTCAAAATACGGAATGAATAAAAATTGTGGGTTGCTGGTCAATTCTTCACGGTCCATTATTTATGCTTCATCGGGTGAAGATTTTGCTGATGCGGCAAGATCGGAAGCAATGAAAATAAGAGACGAGATGACAATTTTCATTCAAAAGTATATGTAAAATCTTTCCCTATACTTGTCCGGATTGATTTTAGAGACGAAAAATCGTAAATCGTAAATCGTAAATCTGAAATCAATTGACCGAGACCTTCCTTCATTACCTGTGGCAGTTTCAATATTTCGATAAGAAAGAACTCTGCACATCCGAAGGTGAACCCCTGCAGGTCTTCCAACCCGGCTTAAAGAACACCCATGCAGGCCCCGATTTCAGTAATGCGAAAATCACGATTGGTTCACTGGAGTGGCGGGGCAGTGTTGAACTTCATATTAAAGCTTCCGGTTGGAATGACCACCGGCACGGTGATGATGCGGCCTATGAAAAGGTTATACTTCATGTAGTTTGGGAAAATGACAAACCCATTTTGCGAACCGATGGCAGTGTAATGCCCACACTCGAATTGAAAAACCGGGTTGATCTGAAATTATGGGACAGGTATAAAAAATTGTTTACCAGTCCGGAAGTTATTCCGTGTGCCGGATCCTGGCATTCCGTTGATCATCTCCTTAAACTTTCGATGTTGGATAAGGCCTTGGCGCAACGACTAGAATCTAAAGCAAAATTTGTTATCGCGATGCTGGATTCAAACCAGGGCGATTGGGAAGAGACTTGTTACCAGTTGATGTGTAAAAATTTCGGGTTCAAAGTAAACACCGATCCGTTTCTTCAATTGGCACAAACCCTACCGTATAAGATCCTTTTAAGACACATCCACCAGCCGCACCAGGTGGAAGCTTTGTTATTTGGGCATGCTGGTTTTCTGGAAAAAGTAAAGAAAGATGAATACACCCAAGTGCTTATTCGTGAGCATAAACTCCTGGCAAAAAAATACAGACTGGAAGACAGGCAACTTCACCCTTCGCAATGGCGGTTTTTGCGCTTACGTCCGGCAAATTTTCCCACCGTTCGTCTGGCCCAACCCGCTGAAATTCTCGGGCAAATAAAAAACCTGTATGGGTTTATGCTGGAAACGACCGGCTCTGATCTTTACCGCGGGCTGGATGTTGATCAATCAGCGTATTGGAAAAGCCATTATCAATTTGGAAAAAAAGCCGCCCGGGTTCCTTCCCTGGGTAAAGCCAGCATCCAGAATATTATTATCAACACGGTTGTACCCTTGTTGGCGGCCTATAGTATTACCCACGATGACCAATATTTTATGGATCGGGCGATAGCATGGCTTCAGCATATTCCTGCCGAGAAAAACAAAATTACCCGACAATGGGCCGATCTTGGCTTTGCCGTAAAAACAGCATTTGATTCACAAGCACTGATTGAATTATATAACGCCTTCTGCCAGAAACGAAGATGCCTTGAGTGCACGATTGGTTCATCTTTAATCCGACCATAAACAATGGCTTTCTATATCCTGATTAACCTGGTTGTTCTTGGCTTGCTGGCCTGGTTGATTTGGCGTAAGGATAAAACAACGTTTCGAAAAATATTCTGGCCCGCCTTACTCTTTAAACTTCTCATGGGCATTTGGCTGGGGTATGTTTACAGTTATCAATATACCGATAGCGACACGGTACTGTTTTTTGAATCAAGTGTGGAATTGAGCCAACTGGCGCGCGAGAATCCCGGTGCCTATCTATCGTATTTGTGGAGTGAAAGCCATGCGCCCTATTCCGGAGAAAACCGAACACTCTTTTTTGTAAAGCTGGTAAGTGTTTTCGCATTGATTACCGGGGATAATTATTGGATCGTATCGCTTTATTTTTCCTTCATCTCCCTGGTAAGTGCCTGGTGGCTGACGGCCACGATCAGCAGACAATTTCCCTCCATGACATGGCCGGCTGTGGCGGGCTTCCTGGTTTTTCCATCCTGTGTTTTCTGGAGTTCGGGTGTCATCAAAGAAACCATGGCTGTGGCAGCTTTATATGGATTAGCTGCAACTTTTCTCCAGGTCTGGATGAAAAGCAAAGTGCCAGTTCTGCGATGGATAATGGCTGTATTTTGCATTTGGCTGGTATGGAACCTGAAATATTATTATGTGGCTGTATTTCTTTCAGTGGCCGTAACAGCGGTATTAACACGATGGTTTGTTGAACACCGGATGCGTCCGTCCGTGCGGTCGTTTTACCGGGAAGTTGTATTGTTTACGGTGTTGCTCATGGTAATGTTTTTTGTGGTAACCTTTGTGCATCCAAATTTTTATCCACAACGGATCCTGGAAGTTATTGTTGAAAACTACTACCTCTTCATGGACGCTTCTGGTCCCGGTAAGGCGATCCATTTTTATAACCTTGAACCAACGTTGTGGAGTTTGCTGATCAATTCGCCCTGGGCCATTGTATCGGGATTGTTTAGGCCATTTATTTGGGAGGCCACTACTTTTTTTCAGGTATTGGTAAGTATTGAAAATTTGGTATTGGCATTTCTTTCCATCCTGGCTTTTCAGCACATTAAAAAAATTAGTCATGACCAAAACCGGATCCTCCTCTGGGCTTTGCTGATCTATTGCTTGCTGCTTTGTGCCCTGCTTACCTTATCGGCACCGAACTTTGGCACCCTGGTAAGGTATCGGATTGGTTTCCTGCCATTTTTTGTATTCCTGATCAGCTATCAATCCATATTGGTAAAGCGATTGGAGAAACTTTTCGGAGTTTAGCGTATTTTGAAGGCGATGCGTTTACCTTTACCATTATTACCCGTTAACGATGGAGAATCCTGTACTTATTTTTGGTGCCAACTACCTGGGCCGGACTGCTAAGGAAATTTTTGAATTGAATGGAAACGTGGTCTACGGCTTCCTGGATGACAACAAGCAAATTCATGAAAAAGAAATTGATGGAGTTACCGTATTGGGCAGCACAGACGATGACGGATTGCTGAAACTCATCGGTAAAAAGTGCGAGGCCTTTATTGCCGTTGACGACAACCGGTTGCGGAAAAGCCTGGTGAACATGCTGAACGAAGTTCGTAAGGTGCAGCCGGTTAATGCCATTCATCGTCAGGCCGCGATCAGCGCACAGGTGGAGATGGGGCATGGGAATTTAGTCGAAGCGGGGGTTCATGTAGGTGTCGGAGCTAAAATCAGGAATCACTGCATTCTTCAGGCGGGTTCCGTAATTGGCGCAGACGTTACCCT
>CAZOYJ010000268.1:0-4202 GCA_964583905.1 uncultured Roseivirgaceae bacterium | reverse complement strand
TGAACGTCCGGATCTATGGATCGGATGAACAGTCAGAAGTGTACCTCTTTGATATCAGTGGAAGGACGATGCATTCGGTCGAGTTTAGGGAAGAGACCACCATTGATATGTTGAGTTTTCCGGCCGGAATGTATATATTGAGGCTCAAAACCAGTAAAGGAACAGTAACCCGAAAGATATTAAAGCAATGATTGATTTCAGATGGATGAGGGTTTCTATATCGATGTTCTTGACTTTGTTTAGTGTAGTTGTATATGCGCAAGCAGGTGGTGGTATCCCCCCGGGCCCCCCCCCCGCCAACCCGGTCCCTATCTCCGGCATTGAAATCCTGTTAGGCGCGGGCGCGCTCCTGGGCGCCAAGCGCTATTGGAATGGGAGGAAGGGAAATAGCAGGCAATAGGCATCCCGAGCTATCGGGAGGCAATAGGCTGTAGGCAAGTAGTTCACAGTAGACAAAAAACAGTTGACAATAGTGTCCTTTTAAAAGATCAAAAATGATCATTTGACCTATAAGCTTAACATAACACTAGTTTTTTGCAGTTTTTGCTCCCTTCTTTTTTGCCGGAGTTTTCTGTTTTACCGGTGATTTTTTAGCCACCGGCTTGGTGGGGGATGTACCAACACCTTTTAAAATCTGGTCGGTATGATTTTTTGTGTCAACCTTGTCAATAATCTCCTCAATAATTCCCTTTTCATTAAGGATGAACGTTACCCGTGCCGTGCCCATGTACGTTCTTCCATACATGGATTTTTCAACCCAGGTGCCGTACTGTTCATGCACCGTTTTGCCCACATCGGCCAGCAAGCGGAACGGAAGTTTTTCTTTGGCGATGAACTTCTGGTGTGATTTTTCAGAATCGGTACTCACACCCAGGATTTCATACCCGTGTTTCTGCAGGAGCTTGTAGTTGTCGCGCAGGTTACAGGCTTCGGCCGTACAGCCGGGGGTCTGGTCTTTCGGATAAAAATAGAGCACCAGTTTTTTTCCTTTGAAGTCGCTGAGTTTTACTGGCTTCCCATCCTGGTCATTCACCATGAAGTCAGGAGCTTTTGCACCAATGGTTAGAGGCATAGGGTTAGAAGGTGTTTAAGTGTTTGTGTATAGTGGTGGTTCTCAATATAAAGCATTTTGCCTACTGTTTACCTGTCGACTAAGGCAGGCCTACTTGCCTATGCCTGCATCCTGACCGTAGCGTAAGGACTGCCTACTACCCCCACCCGCGCCCCTGCCTACCGGCAGGCCCCATCGCGCAAAATCAACTATTGCCTACTGTCTATTGCCTACTGTCTACTGCCCGCTAATAAAATCATGGTATTTTTTGTGTATACACTTTCCTGTTCCCGGCCTGGTCGGTAACGGTTAATTCAAAATCGCCCCGCAGCAGATCTTTCGGGTTAAGGCGTTCGGAATACAGTGTATTTGTTTTGGCATCGTAGTTCAACAACAGCCAGCGGCCGTTCAGGGTTGCTTCGTAGCTGGCAATGCCCGACAGGTTGTCGCTGATCTTAAACCGCACCGCCTGGTTGTTGGCATAGATGCGTCTGATGGCAGGCGGGATGGTATCCGACAGAATGGTGAACTCGCCAAGCTCGCGCGGGGCGAAGGTTAATTTTCCGTTGGCCCATTCACCGCCTTCGTACACAAACGACTTTCCGCGTATGCGGTAGGCTTTGGTATTTTTTGACATCGGATACGTGCGGGTTGGTTTTAACGTTACCGAGATGCTTCGGCTAAACGGCACATGGGGCCCCAGCGAAAATATTTCCAGGCTATCCTCGCGGATGAAGTGATTGGCAGAAAAATACAGCGTATCGTACAAGGCTTTGTTGGGGAAGCGGATATCCATGCGGTCGCTGAAATATTTGTACTCGGTTTCCGAAGGCACCAGGGCTTTGAAGTTGGTAACCACCGATTGGTTGCACAAGCTTATTGAATCGGGAAGTGTTTTCCGTAAGTCGACCAGGTATACTGCGTTCACCGCATTGTAATAAGCCGGTTCAATTTCCCGCGCAACACCTTTCGTGTACAGCCAGGCGCTCAGGTTTTCGTCCGCACAGGGTTTTGCCGACAAGACCAGTGTGTTCTCTTCCAGGTCCATGGTGATTCCGGCTTTGGCCGATTCGAGTGTAATCAATTCTTTCACCGGCTGGCTCGGCCTGAGCCGGAACCGCACCGTGCTGGCGTTGCCGTGAAAATCCTTCATGACAATAAACACTTTCGATTCTTGCGTGGCGTTGACTTTTATTTTTCCATCACTCGGAGAGGTTTTATAAAAGCTGAGGTTGTTGCCGTCATCCCGGTACAGTTTGTAGAAACGGTTTCCCTCGCGCGTCAGCTTTTTAAAATCCATTACCGTGTAAATGCTTCGGCCCTGGGTGAGGTTCAGTTGTTCAATGTTTTGTTTGAACACCAGGGTACTGTCGACATAGACTTCGATTTCATTTACACCACATTTAAAGCGGGCGTTGTCAACGATATCGTGTGCGAGTAATTCAAACCCGATTGTTCCCGATGCCAATACCGGTTGGGTGAGGATATAATCCCGTCCGGAGCGTTGCAGGTAATATTCAACCCTTCCGAAGCGGTCGTTGATGCGGGCGTTGATGTCGAGTGTTTTAAAAGCAATTTTTTGAGCGATAGGCGGGGCGTTGTCGCGCACTTCGCTAAAGTTATACAACAACGGATTAAGCGCCAGGTTATTGGCATCGCGGATATCGAAGTGGAGGTGTGGCCCGGCCGATGAGCCTGTGTTCCCGGCAAAGGCAATGGTGTCGCCTTGCTTTACCGGAAATTGTCCGGAGCGAAAATACAAATCAATATCCGAGACTTTTCTCCGGTAGCGTTCCTTGCGCACGTAGTCGTCTACGGCCTGTGTAAACCGGTCGAGGTGGCCGTATACGGTAGTGTTGCCATCGGGATGTTTAACATAGAGTACAAGTCCGTAGCCGCCACTGCTCACTCCTGCGCGGGCAACATAGCCGTCTTTGGCAGCGTACACCGGCCAGCCGATTTCGCTGTTCGTGCGGATGTCGAGGCCGGTGTGGAAGTGGGTGTTGCGCAATTCGCCCATAGTGCCGGCCAGCGATGCCGGATTACCGGGCCGGATTGGAAACAGGTAGGAATTTTTTTCCGGTAATTCCAGTTCGGGTTTGCTGAGTTGGGCGGATGTGGTATGCCACAACAGAACCAACGCCAGCTTCAGAAATGAAATGCTGAACAGGTTTCGGGTTGGCAGCAACCATTGACCGGTTACCACAACGCTATTTAACTTCGAACGCCAATAATTTCTCATCTTCAATATAAGCCGATAAAACATTTCCAACCGTTACGGGGCCAACCCCTTTTGGGGTACCGCTAAAAATCAAATCTCCGGTGCGCAGCGTAAAAAATTTCGACAGATACGCGATGATATACTCAAAACTGAAGAGCATTAAACTGGTATTTCCCTTTTGCCTCACCACACCATCCACTTCTAAACTGAAATGGATGTCCTTTAGGTTCCCGAACTCAGCAATTGGAATGAATTTATCAGAAATTGGAGCTGATCCGTTGAAGCCTTTGGCGATGTCCCACGGTAATCCTTTCTCCTTGGCTTTCTGTTGGAGGTCACGAGCCGTGAAGTCAATGCCGATGCCGATCGCATCGATATAGTTCAAGGCAAATTTTTCCCGGATGTTTTTACCCTCTTTGGCAACGCGCAACACCAATTCCACTTCATGGTGGATGTCTTTGGAGAAATCCGGGTAATAAAAGGGAGCATTGTTCCGGAGGATTGCCGTATCCGGCTTGGTGAAGATCACCGGTTCATCGGGACGTTCGTTGTTGAGTTCCTGGATGTGTTCTACGTAGTTCCGGCCAATCGCAAATATTCTCATTACAAGGTCTGTTTCTTCTGCAAAGCTATAAACAATCTATGGGTGAATTAGTATTTTTACCTAAAATTATACCGTATGTGTCGATCGATCATTATTCTTTTTATAGGAGGTTTGCTGGTTGTTTATGCGTGCACCTCCGTACCCGTTACCGGCCGTAATCAGTTAAGTCTGATTTCGAATGCCGAGATTATGCCCATCGTTAATCAACAGTATGCAGCAGTAATTCAAAAAGGTCCGCTTTCCAGAAATGCAGAACAAACCGCTATGGTTAAACGTGTGGGCGTAAATATTCAAAAGGCTGTAGAACAGTACATGGCTGAGAAGGG
>CAZOYJ010000267.1:0-4205 GCA_964583905.1 uncultured Roseivirgaceae bacterium | reverse complement strand
TTATCAGTTTTTGATATATGTCAGATATGACATATCTTTGTCTAACGACAAAATGGAAAGGAGCTAGCTTGGATGCATGGTGAAGTGAAAACACCTCCCTTTTCAATGGCGGCACGCATTGAGGCCGGGGTTTTACTTCGCAAGCTTCAACGGGGTGAAAGACTTTCCATGCCACACTCGCGACCAATGCCCTCGATTGGTAGACGATGCCATGAGCTTCGTATAGATGACGAAAATGTAACATGGAGAATTGTTTACCGGATCGATTCAGACGCGATTGTGATCTTGGAAGTTTTTGACAAGAAGACTAATCAAACGCCCAAGCACGTGATTGACAGTTGCAAGCAGCGGATTAAAAATTATGATGATAACTAAATGAGTAAAAGAAATGAATACCGCAAAGAAGAAACGTCTTGAAGCAAAGGGATGGAAGGTTGGTAACACAGCTGAATTCCTGAATCTCTCACCTGAAGAAGCGGCCTATATCGAGCTTAAACTTGCCTTGAGCAAGGCACTCCAGGATTTACGCAAATCAAAAAATCTCACTCAAGTTGATCTTGCCAAACGCATAAAATCAAGTCAATCAAGAGTGGCTAAAATGGAGGCTGCCGATAATTCAGTCACCATAGACCTTATGTTTCGCTCACTCTTTGCACTTGGCGCATCCAGAAAGAAAGTAGTTGGAATGTTGATATGATGGTCTCAGTTCGCTTCAAGTATTCTGTAAACATACATAACACAACGTTACGGGCTTGCGGAATAGAAAGCCGCAAAGGTTCGTACCGCGTTTTCAACGTGGCCTGAGCGTAAAAAAATCCCTGCCTGCCAATGCCCTTCTGCCTGATGCAGGCTGGTTATATAATTATAGTATGAGTTTGCCATAAGATCCATTTGTTATAACTTTGTGTTACAACTTTATGAAGGAAACCCCTATGAGCAAGACGGTCGCCAAAGTAAGAAAGATTGGGAATTCCAAAGGAATCCTCTTCACCAAGTCCATGCTGGAAAAAAGTGGTATCAAGGACAAAGTCCAGATTGTGGTTAAAGCCAATGAAATTGTCATTAGCCCGGCAAAAGATAAGATCAAAAAGAAATGGTCCGACTTCAAGCCTGTGAAGAAAGAAAAAGCTGACTTTCTGGCTAATCGATTTGACTACACCGACTGGACATGGCAGTAAAGGAGTTTACGGTTCATTTGGTTAATCTTGACCCACCTATTGGCCTTGAAATAAAGAAAAGCAGACCTTGTGTTGTGCTTTCGCCTTCAGAAATGAATGGGGTATTAGGAACGGTTATCATCGCTCCCATGACCACTACCCTTCGCGGCTACCCATCCCGGGTTGAGTTGCGGTTTCAGAATAAGTTTTGCGAAGTGTGCCTGGATCAGATCAGGGCTGTGGATGAAAGCAGGCTAAGTAAAGAAAGCCTGGGCCGCCTGAAGCAAGAGGAAATCGAAGACATTAAAGACGTCCTCTCGGAAATGTTTAGGTTGTAGGTGCGCATTGGCCGGACTGTTGCAATCGTAACAGGCGCGCGATTAACTTTCTACCATCTGTATAGGGAGGAGCAGGAATACTAAAACCCGCACTAAAATTTAAGTTCTACCTATCGATTTGAATCCGGGAAAAAAGTCGGACAACCGCTTGTACCACCACATCTGGCACCTGGTACCAGACCGGCAACAGTTGATGAAACGGGCACTTCGCCTTCACGAAGAACTGCGGCTGGAAAAGAAGCGGAGGAAAAACACTGCCAAGGAGTACTGGTACCCCCGCCCGGCATCCCGGTCAGTTCCGGGGTGTCCGGTCCGGGCTGTAAGATTTATGCTATTTTTTGGCAGAATCCTTATTGGCACTGGATGATCCGTTTCCCAAATCCGTACCAGTACCCTTACTATCGGTTCCAGCATCGGGTCTTTGACGGTTCTGTTTATCTTTGCAATCTAGTACAAACCTTTAAACAATAGGTATTTCTCGTATGTCGGTATGGATTCGGTATACCGCCAGTCTGGCGTTCATGCTCCTTTTCGTTTCCCAAACAGGCTTCGCCCAAAAGCCAGACTGGATTCGTAATTCGGAAATGACTGACAATTTCGGCATAACCTCGTCTAAACGCGTTGCCGTTCACCTGGATGGAAGTGTATTCGTGTTAGGTCAGTATTACGGTACAAATACCATCGGTGGTCAGCAGCTTAACAGCTTTCCCAATACGATTGACGATGGCTTTCTGGCTAAGTACAATCCACAGGGTGACCTCCTGTGGGTGAAGCAATTATTTCAATCTACCGACTGGTATTCCAACAGAGTGCTTGACCTTAAAGTTGATCATCAAGGGGATCTTTTCTTTTCAGGCTCCTGTCTTTGGCCCAGCAGTATCTTGGGAAGTCAAACCGGTGTTGGTCAATTTATAGCCAAGATTGATAAAGATGGAAATCTATTGTGGCTGAATTTTCCACCCTTACCCGGTGGTTCGATTGCAGAACATGATACGGGCAGAAAAGGTAACCGCATTGGATTTGACCCCGACCATAACATACTCTGGCTTACCGACCGGATCAACGAGTTTGCGCCCAGCGGAGGTCTTGCCGTACTGAAATTCAAGCCCGATGGAACACAACTGGCCACCATGTTTGTAACCAGGAACGCTACCTTCTATCGCCCACACATACATGACTTTTCGGTGGATGCAACGGGTAACATTATCATCACCGGCAGCTTCCCCTTTACCGTTGCCTTCACAGGCGGACCTTCGCTTACCAATACCGGTTCGAATCTAAACCCCAGGCAGTTTTTCGTAGTCAAATTTGCACCCGATGGAACCTTTCAATGGGTGGTATACAGTAATTTCCAGGCCAATATAGCCACCAGCCACACGGTAGATCAGGCGGGAAATGCCTATGTAGGCTTACAACTCGGTGCGGGTAGTGTTATCTATACACCTCATGGCACTATAAATATCCCTCAGGCCCAGCGTTCCATTGCCCATATCACCCCGGATGGCAGGCTTGATTGGATGGAGTCAGTTGGACTTGTTAACCTGAACGACCTGGTATTTGGGCAGGATGGCCTGCTGTATGTAACGGGCAGTTCGTTTGGTGAAGCATTCCGGTATCAGTCGTATAGCCGCACTAAATCTTCCAACGGTACGGCTGCTTTTGTCATGAAAATCAATACCGGGGGAAACTTTCATGGCCTGTACTTAGGCGAGCCCGAAGATGATCCCGACACCCAGTGGGGACCTTCCGTAGAAGGCAGGCAAAGCGTAGTGGATGCCAGCGGAAACATCTATACGATCGGCAACTTCTGGGATCGCCAGGTTTGGGGCTGTGTGCCTGCCCTAACCAAAGAACACGCTTTCTACCTGATTAAACATACTGCAGCCGAATCTCCGATCCGTATCATCAACGGTCCGTCACCGGTCTGCACAGGTACCTCCATCACGCTAACAACCGATTTGATTTCCAATGGTGTATTGTACAAATGGTTTACACCCGACCAGGCAGACCCCGGACCGGGAACCGTATTGAATAATGAAGTAACCTGGATGACCGATCGGGCCTACCATAAACGGCCAGTCATCGTCTCCATCACCGATAATTGCGATGAATATTTTGCAGAACCGTTTGTACTAAACATTTTGGCACCCCCCGATCCCCCGCAACTTACCACAAGCAAACCGGTGGTTTGTCCTGGTACTGCTGAAACCTATTCGATCGGTCAGGCGCAAAGTGATGCCATGTATCAATGGACCTTGCCGGAAGGTGTATCCGCTCCCGCACTTACGGACAGTGGAGGTTTGTTTCAGTTCGCACCAGATTTTGTTCATGGCGAAGTACAGATTTTGGTAAGCAATATTTGTGGATCAGCCGAAACAACATTCCACATTGGTACTCATGCAACTCCTGAAATTCCGGTGATCACAGGCGATGAATTCATTTGCCCAGGTATAACGCAAATCCAAAAATCTATTGCGCCAGTCCTTCATGCCGTGGAGTACGTGTGGGAATTGCCACCGTTTATTACGTTCAATCCTTCCTTCAGTCAAAACCAACCCACACTCCATGCCCTTGTGGAGAGTGGTTTTCAATCTGGCGAAATCAGGGTCCGGGCTGTAGGGAAATGCAAAACCAGTGACGCTTCCTTGCCGATTGTCATCAGCCGCGTCCCAAATCCTGGGAATGCGGAAGAGTTAAGCGGACCAATTGA
>CAZOYJ010000266.1:0-4230 GCA_964583905.1 uncultured Roseivirgaceae bacterium | reverse complement strand
TGGAGCATTTGGTGTTTAAAGGAACACCCAGACGCCCCAACATTCCGCAGGAATTAACGGAACATGGTGCACGACCAAACGGTACAACCTGGCTTGACCGGACTAATTATTTTGAAACATTTAATGCTACTGAGGAAAACCTGAAGTGGGCGCTTGATCTTGAAGCAGACCGCATGGTAAACTCATTTATTGCCAAGAAAGATCTCGATAGCGAGATGACCGTGGTGCGAAACGAATTTGAGATGGGCGAAAATGATCCGCTGAGTGTACTATGGGACAGAATAAGCTCTGCAGCATTCGACTGGCACAACTACGGAAAAACAACCATCGGTTCACGGGCTGATATTGAAAACGTTCCTATTGAAAGGCTCCGGGTATTTTACAAAAAGTATTACCAGCCCGACAATGCTGTGCTAGTGGTTGCCGGAAAAATTGATGAAGAAAAAACACTCGCACTTGTTAATGAACACTTTGGCATCATACCGAAACCCAACCGCGCCCTTCAGGAATTTTACACCCGCGACCCGGTACAAGATGGAGAACGCATGGTAACTGTAAGAAGAGTTGGTGATGTTCAATGGGCTGGGATTGCTCATAAAGTTTGTGCAGGCACGCATCCTGATTTTGCGGCTATTCATGTACTGGCTGAAGTGGTTGGGGCTACGCCTTCGGGCAGATTATATAAGGCCCTGATCGACACCAAAAAGGCAGCGACTACATTTACTTATCCTTTTCAATTGAAGGAACCGGGCATTGTTTACTCCTTTGCCAGAGTTTTGAAGGAAAAATCACTGGAGGACGTGCGGCAAGCCATGATCAAAACGTACAACGATTTGTTAACCAATCCGCCTACCAAAGAAGAAGTAGAACGGGCCAAGACAAAACTCCTTAAAGACAACGAGTTGTTTTTCAATTCCTCGGAAAGCATTGGGCTTGCTTTAAGCGAATACATTGGTATGGGCGATTGGCGGGTATTGTTTCTGCACCGTGACCGGGTGAAAAACATAACCCCTGAAGATGTTGCCCGTGTGGCCAAACACTACTTCAAACCCGACAACCGCACTATCGGTTTGTTTATTCCTGTTGAGAAACCTGACCGTTCAGAAATTCCGACTGATCCGGACGTAGAAGCTTTGGTGAAAGACTACAAAGGGCAGGAAAACATCGCAATTGGAGAAGAGTTTGATCCGTCACCCGCCAACATTGATGCAAGGACCGTAAAAGAGGTCCTGCCCAATGGAATGAAAGTTGCCTACCTGCCTAAGAAAACACGCGGAGAATCGGTGCGGCTGAATATGACCCTGCGGTTCGGAGATGAAAACAATCTGAAAAACAAGGGAAAAGCGGGCTCCTATGCAGCTAGCCTGCTGGACAAGGGAACAACCAAAATGGACCGCCAACAGATCAAAGATGAATTTGACCGGCTGAAGGCCAATGTATCGTTTTCAGGGAGTGCATCGGCCATGGGCGTTTCAATCGAAACCACACGTCCTAATCTGGCCGAAGTAATCAAACTTGTCCATCACGTTTTAAAGGAGCCATCCTTCACGGTTGATGAATTTGAGAAACTCAAAAATCAGCAAATCGCAAGCATTGAAGCCAACCGTAGCGAGCCTACCAGTGTGGCCTTCAACAGGATACAAATACACATGTCTCCTTATCCGAAAGAAGACCCTCGCTACACCGAAACCTTCGATGAGACTCTTACGGCCATCAAGGCCCTTAAACTGGACGACATCAAAAAATTCCACAAGGATTTCTATGGCATGAATGGTGCAACCTTGGCAATGGCCGGTGATTTCGACCTTTCGGAAATCCAGCCCCTGATATCCGATCTGTTCGGAAACTGGAAGAGCGCATCCAACTATAAACGTCTCGATGGAAAGATCAAGAAAATCACACCCATCAACGAATCCATCGAAACACCGGATAAGGCCAATGCCTTCTTCGTGGCCATGCAACAAATTGAAATGAAGGACAACCACCCGGATTACCCGGCATTAACATTGGGACATTTCATGCTGGGGGGCGGTTTTCTTAATTCACGCCTGGCTGTTCGTATCCGGCAAAAGGAAGGTATAAGTTATGGAGTAGGGTCAGGTTTCAACGCCATGCCTATTGATAACATTGGCACTTTCCAGGGATACGCTATCTATGCGCCCGAAAATGTAGAGAAACTGGAGGCCGCCTTTATGGAGGAATTGAACAAAGTGATAACAGAAGGTTTCACCGATGAAGAAGTAGCCGCTGCCAAATCGGGATGGTTGCAATCAAGAACGGTCAACCGTTCACAAGACCAATATCTCTCAAGCGTTTTAAACGGGAATCAATTCCTGGGCCGGACGTTCAAGTGGGAGGAGGATATGGAAGATGCTGTGAATGCTTTGACAACCCAACAAATCAATGAAGCCATGAAAAAACATTTAAAACCCGATGCCCTTTCCATCGTCAAAGCTGGAGACTTCGCCAAAGCAAAAGCAAAAGCTGAAGGTAACTAAGCAAAAAAACATTTACCAACTAAAAGAGGCCGTGCAGGCCTCTTTTAGTTTAAGTGAAATAAATCCCGGCTTAACTCCTCCCGTTCCAACAATTGTATCTGAAATTTCACTTTCATGGTTAGCATACGCTCGCGTTCCTGCATGTCGGCCATTAGGAAATGATAACGCTCCGATAAATCGAAACTGAGTTCCTGCGCCATGTGGTACGGACTAAAAAATCTCTGGTGCCGCGTAATGTTCCGTTTCACCAGGTAATCCTGAAAAAGTGCATTTAATCGCCCACCGGCAATTTCCTGTTCATCTACCTTCCAGAAAACAACCTCACCCCCCGGATACATCCTGGATTTAAAGGTTCGAAACAAGGTTTGCAGGTAGAAAACATCCAGACACTTCACGATTATATCCGCTTCACCACCGGGGTAACGCTTAATAACGCTCTCCAACTTCATCAGCATTCCGATTTTTTCGGTATTCATCGTATGACTGAAGTAAATGCCGAAGCTTACATCGGCATGTTCAGCGTCCTGGAGCAGTTCTTTATACCGGGGTTCAAAAATGTGTAAGGGAACCAACTCTCCGGGTAACGGAAGGATGGAGAGCGGAAACATGGGTATCGTTTTATGGTTTGTCACACAAGTATAACAAGCATCGGGGTAATAAGTTAACGTGAGTGCGATGGTTTGTGAAAAAAGGAATTTCAAAAAACGTATCTTTTTCCTCCCCCTACCCCTCCAAAGGTGGATATGATAAGGAGTTTTTTGAAATTCCTTTCCTTTGGTTATCATCGAACTTACGTTAATTTAATACCGTACCAAACTATTTGCTTTCAGTCCGAATTCTTCCCATAATTTTTTCTCACCGGGCAAAAACGTAAGGTTAATTAAGAATGAAAAGCCTACTACAACACCCCCCGATGCTTTTACCAGTTGTGCCGCGGCTGCGGCCGTTCCCCCGGTTGCCAATAAATCGTCATGAATGAGCACACGCATGCCCGGTTGAACGGCATCGGTGTGCATTTCAACAGTTGAAGTTCCGTATTCCAGGGCATACTCGGCCGATATGGTGCTAAACGGCAACTTGCCAAGCTTTCGCACCGGAAGGAAACTGCAGTTTAATTCATGCGCCAGAACAGACCCCAGTATAAACCCCCGGGCTTCTATGGCCGCAACGGCATCGATTTTCTCGTTCCTGAATTGCGCTACCATTTCATTAACTATCTCCCGCATTAACGATGGGTTGGCCAACACAGGTGTTATGTCTTTGAACACAATACCGGGTTTAGGATAATCGACTACATCGCGGATGATCTGCTTTATTTTTTCAGTCAACAACATGCTTCAATTTTATATCTTGCCAAAAATACAACCGAACCATTTAAAACATACCAATACTTAATTTTTTGAGCAATGATTACAACCCGCATGCTGGATACCGAACTGTATGAAGCGACCAACGAAGCCGGCCATGTCGTCAAAATTGATATGCGTGCCCCCGGTGTTAAATCCGGACAATCGCCAACTGAACTGTTGCTGTCGTCTGTAGCCGGATGTGGCGCGGTCGATATCGTAGTGATGCTGAAAAAACGAAAAAAAACCATTGTCGATTTTGTCATTGAAACTTCAGGCGTACGCAGGGATGAAGCGCCCAGGAAATTTCTCGAGATTCATTGCCACTATACGATGACCTCTCCCGATGTTACCGAAGAAGAACTGAACAAGTTCTCGGCCCTTTC
>CAZOYJ010000265.1:0-4234 GCA_964583905.1 uncultured Roseivirgaceae bacterium | reverse complement strand
CCAGTTAAACACATTCAGGAATGGATTCATCACCGGGCCGAACCGGTTATTTTGAGACGCGGCCCATTGATCAAGATAATACCGCTGGTTCATCGGCCCGTCCATAGGTGTGGTTTTCAGCATCAAAGCCAGCAACTCCTGGTTCAAGTTTTTCTGATCGATTTTACTGTTGTCGGTAGGAATGTTTAACGCCAGAATAGCTTCCTTAAAAACTTCTTCGGTAGGGAAGGAGAGCACTTCCACGGCCTTCAGGTAAGTAACATCCTGTACGAGTTCAACTATAATGGTTAGGTATTCGCTGGGATGGTCAGGAACGATGTAATACTGTCGCTCAAAACCTATGGAACTGATAATGATGCTGTCGCCTGATAAAACCGGCATGGAAAAAAAACCAACGGAATTTGTAGTAGTTCCACGTCCTGCTTTGGGTACATAAATGTGAACGCCCGGCAACTGGTACGAGTTATTATTCTCATCTGTGCCCAATACAATACCGGACAACTGGATGATGCGTTTTTGACTTTGGGAAAGAGCCGGAATGGCCGTTAACACCACAAGGCAAATCACAAAAAAAATAAAAACTTGCTTTTTTTTCACCAACACAGGGTTTAGCCTCACAACTGGCATCAAAAATACGGAATCACGGTTATACTGCCTAATTTCAATACCTTTGAGAGGATAAACGGTTGCTTAAGGTTGTAGCATGCGCCTCAAAAATTTTAATCTCTCACTCGGCTCCCAGATTTTTAAAGCTTGTGCAGACGAATCCCGGCTGCGCATTTTACACCTCGTTTTTATGAATGGTGAAATGTGCATCAGCGACCTGGAGCAAATTCTGGGTTTTACGCAGGCCAAAACTTCCCGGCATCTGATCTACCTTAAAAATTCAGGTATGCTTTCTTTCCGCAGGTATAACCATTGGGTGTTTTACCAGGTTAAAGATGAGGTGCTCGAAATCGTAAAACAGATTTTCCAGTTTTTAAATAAAGACCCGCAACTTCAAAATGATCAGCAACTGTATCAAACCTTGTTCTCCAATCGCGAATTGGCCATTAACAAAGTGCAGATGGAGGAATGGCAGAAATAATGACGAATAGCGAATGAGCGAAATTACGAATTCCTACAAAACAATCTTTTTTGATTTGGACCACACCCTTTGGGATTATGAGACCAGTTCCTATGAAACTCTTAGTGAACTCTATGATGCGCACCGACTGGTAGATATTGGAGTGACTTCGTTAACCGGATTTGTTGACGTTTTCAGAGCGGTGAACGGCAAACTTTGGCATTTGTATGATCACGGAAAAATTACCAGCGAGGTAATCCGGGAAGAGCGCTTTACGCAAATTCTCGGGCATTTTGGGGTTCACGACCAAAAAATTTCAACGATACTGTCGGGCGAGTACCTTGAAAACTGTCCGCGTAAGAGCAACCTGATGCCTTCGGTTATTGAAACCCTGCGTTACCTCGGCCAACGCTATTCCCTTTCCGTCATTACCAATGGTTTTGAAGACATACAGCGCATTAAACTTCAGGCAGGTAACCTGGTATCGTACTTCGATCATATTGTAACCTCGCAAAAGGCCGGTTTTAAAAAACCTGCAAAGGAAATCTTTGAGTTTGCGCTTAGCCTGAATGCGTGCGCACCTCACGAAGCGGTTATGGTTGGCGATAACCTCGCTACCGATATTGCAGGCGCAAAAAATGCCGCTGTGGATGCTATCTTCTACAACCCCGATAAATTGAAACACGATGTCGAAGTGAAGTATGAAATTCATCAATTGGATGAGCTTTGTACCCTGCTTTAATTAAATTTGCCCGCTGTTTTTTTCAATGTTGATTAAATACATTCTTATATGCCTAAAGGATTTTATCAAGTTCCAGTTCCTAAAAACGAACCTGTTTTATCGTATGCACCCGGTACACGGGAACGCCAACTATTAAAAAAAGCCATGGAAGAGGCCCGGGCTACAGTTATGGATGTGCCCATGTATATCGGAGGTGAAAAAGTACGTACCGGAAATACGAGAGCCTTGAATCCGCCACACGATCACCAGCACGTGTTGGGACATTACCATGCAGGCGATAAACAACACGTAGAGCAGGCCATTAACGCAGCACTGGGAGCAAAAGAATTATGGGCCAACCTCGGCTGGGAACACCGGGCCAGTATTTTCCTGAAAGCTGCTGATTTATTGGCTGGCCCATACCGCTACAAGATTAACGCGGCCACCATGCTGGGCCAATCCAAAAATGCTTATCAGGCGGAGATTGATGCAGCTTGCGAGTTGATTGATTTCCTCCGGTATAACGTATACTTCATGAGCCAGATTTACCAGGAACAACCGGAATCTTCGGCCGGCATTTGGAACCGTATGGAGTACCGACCACTGGAGGGTTTTGTGTTTGCGCTCACGCCTTTCAACTTTACAGCCATTGCCGGCAACCTTCCAACCAGCGCAGCAATGATGGGCAACACCGTGGTGTGGAAACCCTCCAACACCCAGATCTATGCCGCTAATGTCATCATGCAAGTGTTGAAAGAAGCCGGTTTGCCGGATGGTGTGATCAACCTCGTGTACGTGAGCGGCCCGGATGCCGGAGAAGTCATTTTCAATCACCGCGATTTTGCCGGAATACATTTTACCGGAAGCACCGGAGTTTTTCAGGGGATGTGGAAAACCATCGGTGGCAATATTCACAAGTACAAATCCTATCCGCGCATTGTAGGCGAAACCGGGGGCAAGGATTTTATTATGGTGCACAAGAGCGCCAATGCAAAAGAAGTGGCTACGGCTATTTCCCGCGGAGCGTTTGAATACCAGGGACAAAAATGTTCGGCAGCCTCGCGTTGTTACATTCCCTCCAATTTATGGGAAGATGTGAAGAAGTATGTTTTAGATGATTTGAAATCTTTTAAAATGGGTGGCACAGAAGATTTCGAAAACTTCATCAATGCCGTTATCGATGAAAAAGCTTTCGATTCGATTACGGGTTACATCGAAACGGCCCGAAAAAATCCGATGAACGACATCATAGCTGGAGGAAAGTACGATAAATCAAAAGGATATTTCATTGAACCAACCGTTATCGAAACCCAGGATCCGTCTTCTATCACCATGTGTGAAGAAATTTTCGGTCCGGTGTTAACGGTGTATGTATACCATTCCGAAAACTTTGAACAAACCCTAGAGCTTGTGGATAGCACTTCACCGTATGCCTTAACGGGTTCTATCTTTGCAAAAGATCGATACGCCATTGAACTGGCGACAAAGAAACTTTCAAACGCAGCCGGTAACTTCTACATTAACGACAAGCCTACGGGTGCCGTGGTTGGCCAGCAGCCGTTTGGCGGAGCCAGGGGCTCAGGAACCAATGATAAAGCAGGCGCCAAAGTAAATTTGTTGCGCTGGGTTTCGTTGCGAACCATAAAGGAAACGTTTGTGCCGCCTGTGGATTACCGGTATCCGTTCTTGGAGAAGGAGTAAACACCAAGCCTGATAATTCCGGCTTTGTTTGCCTATCGTTGTGATTTGATCAACGCCTCAAGTGCGTCCAAATGTTTTTTAAATGCAAGCCGACCTTTTTCGCTTGCCTTGTATTTGGTGTTGGGTTTCCGGTTCACAAACGATTTTGACACGCTAAGGTACTTTTCCTTTTCAAGGGCTTTCAGGTTGGCCGCCAGATTGCCATCGGTTACGTTCAACACTTCCTTTAGCGAATTGAAATCATACGCGTCATTCGCCACCAGTACCGACATGATTTGCAGGCGTACGCGGTGCTCCAGTATCCGATCCAGTTGGTCAAAAGGGGTTTTCACTTGTCGTACCGGTAATGCATAATAAATCCATAAACAATGTGCAGGAGGCCAAACCCGGTAGCCCATAAAATCAAACCCAAACCGGGCAACCAGGCAGCTGTTAGTCCCAACAAGATTTCGGTAAAGCCCAGAAACCTAAGTTCGTTAAACATGTAAGGACTAGCTTGAATCAGCGCTAGCCCATAAAAAATCAGGCAGGCCGGGGCAATCAGATCAAAGTATCCTTTGAGTAGAAGAAGTAAAATCAGTAGACCACCGGTAACAAGCGGGATCATTAACGAACCCACCAACTGCTGGCTGGATTTATTCCAGATGCTCACGTTGAGTTTCTTTCCTTTTTTAGCACTCAACAGGATGGCGGTTCCAATTGACAATAGCAGTACCGTAAGGGCTATGCCAGCAAGTTTAACCACC
>CAZOYJ010000264.1:0-4253 GCA_964583905.1 uncultured Roseivirgaceae bacterium | reverse complement strand
CTATACACGTTAAAGGTATCGAGGTTACTTCCTGCAAAAACTCCGGGTTCTTCCTTAAGAAAATCCTGCAACAGCTTCTCATTCCAGAAGATCAGATGCGAAACAATCTCTGCAATAGAGTGGGTAGATACGTTATCCTTCCAGGTTGCTTGTTCATCATGAAGACCCGCTATGGCACTGGAGAGCGGCACAAATCCCTCTTCAACCCAAGCGCTATTCTGGAATAGTTCGAGGAGATACGATCGTAAATTTGAATCCGGTTTACCGGTATGACTCATGGTTTGTTGAATAGAAGATTTGTATACAGGATGCAATTGATTTGAGTATGGATAGCAAAATCTTCAGAAAACTTTTGTCCGATTATTTCGTTTGCAGAACAGTGACACAACACATGTCAATCAGATTGTAAATATTTTGCCTCTCCTTGCTATCTATTTCCCATCACCGGGTATCTTCTAGCAAGCCTGAAAAGGCGAAATAACAAACAGCAAGCTCATGATACACGAACAACTGATCGACCAGGTATTCGAATTTTCTTCCGCAGTCCGGTATGTTTCGGTTTACCACAATAATGTATTGAAATCGAAACAACGGCTTAACCTATCCAATAGCTCAACAAGTGAATCCGATCGCTATGAGGAGTTGTTGGTTAATCCAGCCCTTCTTACGCTTGCCCGCCAGCGGGGGGCAATTGACTGCGGGGGATTACGCTATATCATCATTGGCTATGGCCATTTTAACCAGGTCATTGGCGAAATAGCTGGCGGCCATATCTCCATTTGCCTGGAAGAAGGGGCAGATCTGAATACATTGCCCTCCGGCATCCTTAAAGCCGTTAGGCTCAATCTGGAAAATAAATCAACCGTTATACTATGATGAAGTTTCGATTAAAACGAATTGGGGCTTACCTTTTCAAAGGCCTGTTGGTGTGGCTTATCGTTACCCCGGCTTATAAAAACGCCAATGCACGTTCCACCCGTGAAAACAAATCGCCTGAATACGATACCATTGATTTGCGGAACAACCGGTTAAAGCTTCTACAACTGCCGAAAGAGAACGTGCGGTATTGCATATACAATGTAACCCCAAAAGGGAAAATGGTGAATACCCTGATTTGGGAGCGGGAAATAGTTATGACAGGGAACAATCGGTTTTCTGTTAAGCAGCGCTGGTTATTTACGGATACTACACAAAACAGACTTTTTGATGCCCGTACGCTTAGGCCGTTTTTTCAAATGGCCGAAAAAAATAAGCGGATTGATGCCTTCAATTTTAGTGAAAGTGAAATAAAGCGGGCGGATAGCATTTCTGGCAATTTTGTATCGGAGGACTTTGAAGTCAGAACCGATGTGATGCCCTATAATTGGGAAACTGATTTTATGGTCTTTTCATCCTTGCCGTTTAAGCCGGGTAGAGATTTTGTTATCCGGTTTTATCATCCGGGCAGCAGACGCGCGCCCGATTACTACCACTATAAATTTGTTGGATCAGAGAAATTAAAATCCATTACCGGGCAGCCGGTAACCTGCTGGAAGATACGGATTGACTATTCCGAAACCAGTTGGGCGGAATTCTGGATCGATAAAAAGACCCATCATGTCGTGCTTTCGCGCGACTTTATTAATGGCGGCTATCGGTATAAAGTTTTACTTTCGTACAGTAACTAAGTGCCTTCCATGATTAAAAGCTATTTCCTAACGGAAATCAGAAGCCTGCTGAAAAAGCCGGTGTATACCGCCATCAACCTGATCGGGTTGACTTTCGGATTGGCCTGTTTCACCTTCATTGTTACTTATATAAGTCATGAATTAAGCTATGATCGTTTTCATAAAAATGGCAGTGCTATATACCGGGTTGTTTGGTATAACGAAAACCCTCAAACCCGCACCCCGCACCCCTTGGCACAGGCCATGAAGACCGATTTCAGTGAAGTGGTAAATGCCGTTAGTTTGACTCCATTGTGGGGACCAGGGCTAACCCGCCAGACTTTTTCAATAAAAAACATTGAGAAAAATATTGTTTATGATGAAACCAATGTGCTGGCAGTTGATTCCACTTTCTTTCAAATATTTTCATTCGAACTTTTGAAGGGTAACCCGGAAACTGTATTAAAGCGCCCCGGTGGAATTCTGCTTTCAGAAAGTATGTCAAAAAAATATTTTGGCGCAGATGATCCAATAGGAAGATTTCTTTCGGTGAACAATGATAATTCACTCATTGAAGTAATTGGAGTCTTTCGCGATGTGCCAAAGAGCTCTCATGTTCATTTCGATTTTCTGGTTTCTTATGTTCATGAAAAGGCAGGCGACCCCCATAGTGATTATTTTTCATGGAAGGATTTCGGACATTATAACTATGTCCAACTACACCCTGATGCCGATGTTGATGCCCTGGAAGCCAAACTCATGGATTGGTTGCCAAAATATGTGAACTTCCCTCCGGATGTGTTTCATCATTATAAAAATAATCAGTTTGGTCTTCGGCTCCAGCCACTCTACGAAATTCATCTTAAGTCTGATTTGCTTTGGGAATTAGAATCCAACGGCAATATTCAATATGTCTATATGATGCTGGCTGCTGCCATTCTTATTTTGACTATTGGCACGTTTAATTTTATAAACCTCACCACCTCGCGATCGCTGTACCGCACCAAAGAGATCGGTGTCCGTAAATGCCTGGGCGCTTTTAATCAACAGATAGTTGTTCAGTTTATTGGGCAGGCCATGATTGTTGCAGGCGTGTCTACTGTATTATCACTATTACTAATGCAGGCAGGGTTCCCTTTCTTTTTCAGATTGGTTGGATTATCAGGGTACGCAATAAACTGGATGAACAGTGGTATTATTATAAGTTGCACAGCTCTGCTTATTGGATGTGCGGCAGGTTATTTCTCGTCCCATCAACTAGTAGTCATTCATCCTTCTCAACTGATACGTGGAAAATTTACAGGCTCAGCCGCAGGGGCGCGTATATCTAATTGGTTAATGGTTTTTCAGTTTGGCGTAGCTATGTTTCTTGTTACTTTAGGTTTAATTTTCTACAAACAACTTACAGTAATACAAAATGAGCCGCTCGGTTTTACCAAGGATGAACTGATTGTTGTGCCTATAAAAAACAGAGATATCTTTTGGACAAGTGGGGAATATCTGAAAGAAGAATTACTGAAGATTAGCGGAGTTAATGGCGTTACAGGAGCTTCCAATATACCCGGAAAGGGTTTTAATCAAAACCCGATTTATACAAAAAGTGATCCGGCTAATCAGATTAATACATCTGAGCTTATTGTTGATTACGATTTTCTTGATGTAATGGAAATCGAAATAAAATCAGGAAGGAATTTCCTACGTGAAAATCCGGCCGATTTGACAAGCGGAATTTTACTGAATGAAACAGCAGCCCGCCAACTTCAATTAACAGATTTTTCAGAAACAATTATCTGGGACCGCGATTCAGAACTTATTAAAGGCAATGTGTTGGGTATTGTAAGTGATTTTCACTTCCAATCATTACATAGGCAGGTACGTCCATTGCTCATTAAACTGCATAAACGGAACTTCAATTACCTAATCATTAAAGTTGATGATCGGAACATAAAAGAAACATTGAAAAATATTGAGTCGGCATGGAAAAGATGGGACGACCGTTTTGATTTTGAGTTCTATTTCCTGAATGAAGCATTGAATCAACAATATCATAAAGAAAGGTCGGCCACCTCTATCATGATTTTTTTTGCCTTGATCACACTTTTCATATCATGTCTTGGATTGCTTGGTTTGGCCGGCTTACGATATGAGTTGAGAGCAAAAGAAATTAGTGTGCGAAAAGTATTAGGGGCAAATTCATTACAACTCTTTCTCCTATTGATGCAGGATTTCACAAAACGTATCTTGCTTGCTTTTGGCCTTGTGATTCCAGCTATTTACCTGGTAGCTAACCAATGGCTAGCAAACTTTGAACGGCGCATCACTATCAGTCCAAATTATTTCATTTTATCCGCCTTGGTAATACTGGTATTAGCCTGGATTACCATTGCTTTTTTGACTATAAAAACGGTTAGAATTAATCCAGCAGTTTCATTAAAGGTCAATTAAATAAAATCCGCTGCGAGGAGAAATGCTATCTTTTTCTTCAAGAATAGTATCTTGTTAGACAAGAAATAACCATACTTAGCTATATGAATACCGATATTGAAGAAATGCAAAAATCTGTAACGCAACTCAGGGTAGAGTTTGTTAAGCTTACAGAACCTTGGC
>CAZOYJ010000263.1:0-4255 GCA_964583905.1 uncultured Roseivirgaceae bacterium | reverse complement strand
TGCACCGTCACCAAAAATGATACACGTGGTGCGGTCTTTATAATTGATGATGGACGACATTTTATCGCCCCCCACTACAATCACTTTTTTATAGGTACCCGACTCAATAAACTTAGCACCGGTGGTGAGGGCATAAATAAATCCGGAACAGGCAGCGCTAATGTCGAAACTGAATGCATTTTTGGCGCCTACCTGATCGGCAATCAGGTTGGCGGTAGCCGGAAAGGGCATGTCGGGGGTTACGGTAGCACAGATGATAAGTTCGATGTCGTTCGGGTCGGTGTGGGTTTTCTGCAGTAATTCCTTAACCGCCAGGGCTCCCATGTAGGATGTGCCGAGCCCTTCACCTTTGAGAATTCTACGTTCCTTGATTCCGGTACGGGAAACAATCCACTCATCGTTGGTGTCGACCATAGTTTCCAACTCTTTGTTGGTCAGGATGTAATCGGGAACGTATCCACCTACACCGGTAATAGCTGCTCGAATTTTTGTCATATAATTAACCCTTGCGGGCTGATATCGAATCAATCCTTAAAAAGAAAAAAGCCCGACTTCCATCGAGCGTTTAACATCTAACGATGCACAGATCAGCTTTTCGATCTTTGTTTTCGAATGCGCGGATAAACTCCTCAGCTCCGAATTGTGACCTCCCGCCATCAGGCTAATACTTCTTTCTCCATCACCACTTTACCGTTGTAGTAAAGTTTTCCTTCCAGCCAGAAAGCGCGGTGAGGCAAGTGGTGTTCGCCCGTTGTGGGGCACACTACCAATTCTTTGGCGGTTGCCTTGTAATGGGTTCTTCGCTTATCTCTGCGGGTTTTCGAGGTTTTGCGTTTCGGATTCGGCATAACTATTTATTTTTATTCAAGTTCTTTAATTTCTCCCAACGGGGGTCTACTTCATCTTTTTCGGGTTCCGGATCGGAAGAATATACTATACCTTCCTGATCATCGCCTGATTGAAACCGTGGATGCAACTTCTTCATAGGTACAGCCAAACCGATAAATTCATACATCAGCTGTCCTATTTCGAGGCGTTCGGTGTTGAACTGAATCATCACCACATCCTCGCTGATCTCCACATCCTCATGCCCGAATTTAAACACAATCAAATGATCGGTTTTTACCGGGTAATCAAAGGTGTCAAGGCTTCGGTCGCACGTAAGCTTAATGGAACCGGAAATGTTAAACCGGGCTTCCATGAAGGTTTCATGCTTGTCCAGGGTGACATTGGCCGTAAGATTTCCTTCTGAAACCAGGCCGGTGTCGTATTTCCTGAAGAACGGTTCACCCAGATCAAAATAAAATTGGTGAATTTTGTTGCTTAGGCCCTGAATATTAATACGATACGCTTCCAAAGAACCACCCCAACACGGGTTTTAAAAATGAGTCGGCAAATTTATGAGAATTAATCAGATTTTAAAAAAAATGACCGGATTTGGCCTTTTGCCCTAATCTGAATCAATTAAAGTCTTCAAAGGCTATTTGTTTGAATTCTTCCCGGCTACGTGACCCGTAATGCTGAACAAAGTGGTCGATAATTGCTTTTTTGAATCCAAGCTTCACGGCAATGTTCTTGCTGAAGATGACTTCGCTTTCAAATACGTTATGATCTGCAAAAATCAATTCGATGCTGGAGAACAAGTATTCAAATTTCTGATCGGGGGTTAATTCATGAATCGGCTCAATGGGCTCTGGGTTTCGGATCAACTCGGTAACTTCCTGTTCATCGAAATTCTTCTCTTTGGCAATTCTGAAAATCATTTCCCGCTCGGCCCGTGCAAAATGCTTATCGGCTTCTGCCAACTGGATCAGGATGTTCAATAATTTCCGGGTAGCAAGGTCCATCTGATTAAAAAACTTGGGGGTTAAAATTAAAGAATAAATGAGGTTAAGTAAGCACTACTGACTGCGAGCGGGTTTGATGGATGTCGATAGCCAGGTAAATGGCCTGGCGGATGGATCCTTCCACGGCTTGATTTTTCCCGGCAATTGAATACGCAGTGCCGTGATCGGGCGAGGTGCGGATAACCGGAAGGCCTGCTGTAAAATTCACTCCGCTTTCGAAGGCCAGTATCTTAAACGGGATTAATCCCTGGTCGTGATACATGGCCAGCACAGCATCAAATTTTGTGTATGAACCTGCGGCAAAAAAACCATCGGCCGGAAAGGGGCCGGCAATAAGTTTGCCTTTGTTCTTCCATTCCTGGATAATCGGCTTGATAATTTTTTCATCTTCCGACCCGATCAACCCGTTGTCACCGGCATGCGGGTTAAGTCCGAGTACCGCAATTTTGGGTTTATTGATTCCAAAATCTTTCCGCAGCGTTTGCTCCAAGATTTTTAGTTTGGCGGTAACCCGCTCAGTGGTGATCTGTGCAGCAACTTCGTTAACCGGTACATGTTCGGTAACCAAACCCACCCGTAACGATTCGCTCACCATCATCATCAGGTAATCCGGGGTATTAAAGGTTTGTGCAAAATATTCGGTATGCCCGGTAAAGGGAAATTCTTCGTGGTGAATGGTATTCTTATCGATAGGTGCCGTTACCAGGGCATCCAATAAACCTTCTTTTAAATCGAGTGTAGCGTGTTTCAGGGCCAAACGGGCAGCACGGCCGCTGTTGGAAGAGGCTTTGCCGGGAGTGATTTCAATCACTTCTTCCCAGCAGTTTACCACGTTAATGGTTTTTGGCGTGTATTGGCCCCGGGTTTTGATCTGGCCGTAGTTGAACTCCTCCAGGTTGAGAAGTTTTTTATAAAAGGAAAGTACACGGGTTGAGCCATACACGACCGGGGTTATCAGGTTAACCAGTCGTGAATCGTGTAAGGCTTTTATTACCACCTCCGGGCCAATACCATTCAGGTCGCCCAGTGTGATGCCTATCCTCGGTTTAGTCGGGTTGTTCATAGAAACTTTTGCAGCTCATAGTTAACAAAAAATAAGGGTGGTACAAAACCGGAAGGGTTTGGTGTTTTTAATTTACCCGGATGGTGGATCATGCGTATGCATTAGTATTTTTACTGCCGATGCAGGGGAATACAGTTAATAGAGTCCGCCCGAAGAAATCGTTGGGTCAACATTTCCTGCACGACAAGCATATTGCAGAGCGAATTGTTCATTCGCTGGACCTTAATCAGGAAAACCATACAGTGTTGGAGATCGGGCCCGGTATGGGCGTACTCACGAAATTTTTACTAGAGCGCGATCCTATACAACTAGCCGTAGTGGAGATTGACCGCGACTCGGTGGCCTACTTAAAGCAGCATCACCCGGCTTTACGAATTATTGAAGGGGACTTTCTTGAACTGAAGCTGGCCGATATTTTTCCAAAACCTTTTGCTGTGATTGGCAATTTCCCCTACAACATTTCTTCCCAGATCTTTTTTAAAGTTCTTGAAAACAGAAATTTGGTGACCGCGGTAGTGTGCATGCTGCAAAAAGAAGTGGCCGACCGGATAGCCGCTCCCCCCGGAAATAAAACCTACGGAATTCTGAGCGTATTGCTGCAAACCTATTATACCATTCAGTTCTTGTTTAACGTACCGCCCGGGGTATTTCATCCCCCACCAAAAGTGATGTCGGCAGTGATCCGGTTGGTGCGAAACGACAGACTATCCTTACCCTGCAACGAAGCGTTGTTTGTAAAGGTGGTGAAACAGGGGTTCAATAACCGTAGGAAAACCTTGCGCAACGCCCTAAAAAATCTAATTTTGCCCGCCCTTCAACCGCGTTCAGAAACGAATCCGGAAGAAGGCAAACAATTGCTGGCGCTGGATATTTTTAATAAGCGAGCTGAGCAATTATCGGTTGAAGATTTCATTTATCTTACCCAACTAATCGAAAAGGCCTGTGGAGGAGTTGGTACAATTTGAACTAACCAAAGAGTTTGTTGAACGTTTTCAACAAGCCCTGGATGAACGCGACCAATCGTTTATCCTGGAAAGCCTGCGCTCGGTTAAACCTGCGGATATTTCGGCTCTCTTGTACGAGTTTAGTTCGGAAGAATCCAAGTACGTACTGGATTTATTGGCGATAGAAACTCAAGCTGAGATTATTAACGACCTGGATGAAGCCACCCGTACTAACTTTTTAAAAATTTACACTTCGGAAGAGGTTACCGCCATTGTAAACGCTTTGGATTCGGATGATGCGGCCGACTTGCTCAATGAATTGCCGGTAAAGAAGCGTGAGGAAGTATTATCCGGACTCGACCCCGAATTACGCAACCAGGTAATCGACCTACTGCGCTATG
>CAZOYJ010000262.1:0-4260 GCA_964583905.1 uncultured Roseivirgaceae bacterium | reverse complement strand
GTGTGGAAAGAAAGTTTATTGTTTACCCGGTACCTGAAGTTGACACCAACCCAACGAAAGGTTTGATCCCATTCCGGGCGAAACCAACGGCCTGTATACCCATTAATGGTTAACGGCTTTCGGCTATCGCTCTCCACCCAAAAATTGAAATTGAAATTTTCAGGAAGTTTAAAATAGCGACCGGCCACACGTGGTTCAAAGTAATCGTAACTTGTTGTCGGCCTGCCGCCCATGTTAAAACCAGCCCACCAGAAATTTTTAAACTGGGCGTTGATGTTGAAGTTGGTTTGGAGCGTGGTAAACGTTTGCGGGTTATAGAGTTGCTCATGAAACACGTGCAGGGTTGAACGCAGGGTATTGACCATGCCCTTCGGTTTTAAGATACTATACCGGATGTAAGCACTGTGTGAAATTTCATTAGGCGCTTGTAAATACCCCAGGTCATTCACCTGGTAATTATCACTTTCAACATTCCGGGTAATTCCGTATTGCCAGGTGCCGCTGATTTTCGCCAGTTCCAGTACATATTTATACCCCACATCTATCGACTCAGCTTTCTTGAAGATTGAACTCATCGCAAAAAATGAACTGGCCTGATACGTATTGGTTTTGTCACGTAAACTTAATCGGGCGCTGGATACATTAGCATCGCGGCCGCCATCGCCCCGTATTACGTTGGTACTGGTAAAATTAATGTTGGAATTATTTTTTAGGTTCTGATCAACCACCAGCACATTAAAGTTGGTCATCGGATCAACTTGTACCTCATGCTGTTCCAACGTTTCTTTATTCCGTATCGTGGCGAAGGTGCGGTTGGTAATAGCATTGAAAAACCCCAAACCCAATCCTTTCTTGTTACGACCCGATACTTTTGATGCGTTGATCAGGTTGGCACCGGTTGGGCGACTGATTACATCTTCTGTTTCTGAATCATAACTTATACCACCAAAAGACTGGCCGATTCTTCGGGAGTAGAACAGTCCCGACTTATTGAATAACTCGGTGCCTTCGGTGAAGAATTGACGGTTTTCATTAAACCTTACTTCATAGGCAGAAATATTGTAAACAATATTATCGGATTGTACCTGACTGAAATCGGGGATGAGGCTTACATCAAGGGTGTAGCTTTCATTCAGGCCGTATTTTAAATCCATCCCTCCGGCAAAAGATACTTTTCCATCGTGTGCATATCCATCGTGCGTGAATACGGTTGTAATGTAAGGCGAAAAGGAAAGACGCAGGGGCGGCTGAATATTTTCCAGTCCTGTCAGCTTCCCGAATTGATTTACAAATCCCTGAATGGCGTTGTCCACATAATTCCAATAGGATTCCTCCTGTTTACGCTTTACCAGCCTGTAAAAATTTATACTCCACTGCTGTACATCTTGTTTTGGAAACCGGATCGCGTAGTAGGGAATCTCCAGTTCAACCACCCAACCTTCATCATTTATGGAAATGGCGCTTTTCCAAACCGCATCCCAGCTTTGATCGAAATTACTACCGGTCATTAAATAATCGCCCTGAACACCAGCTGCCGAAACAAAAAATGAAAACGCATTGATACCACTGTTATATGGATCTACCATAAAAGCAAACCAATCGGTATTGCGTTCATAATCATCGCGTTGGCCAAATTCCCGTTGAATTTTATCTGGCTCAGGGTCGTGCATGTGGACAGCCAGGTAAATGGCTCTGTCTGTATACGCTAACTGAACGGTTGTTTTAAACTCAGAAAGTTTACCGTTATCGGGGGCAAACTGGAAGAATTGAAGCTGTTCCCCACCCTGTTGCCAGGCAATGTCATCCAGGATTCCATCAATCCGGGGGGCTAGCTCAATCCGCTCGGCCTGCAACTCCTTTTTCTCGGCCGCAATTGCGCTTATCATGAGCAATAAACTGAAAGTTACCGAGACTAATCGGGTCAGGCGTGTCATGGAGTTGGTTAACGGTATAAATACTCCACAATGCCCCTCTTGGTTGCAACCGATTTGTTAAAAAATTCCCAATCTTTATGACTGGCAACAAAACCCTTACCAACGGTAATCAAAACCTGTTCTGTCGCACATGAAAATCGGATTACTATCAGATACCCACGGTTACCTGGATCCACTTGTGTTTAAACACTTTTCCGGTTGCGATGAACTTTGGCATGCCGGGGATATAGGAACGCTTGAACTCGCGCTGGAACTGGAGAAGTTCAAACCTTTAAAGGCTGTATTTGGCAACATCGATGATAAAACCATCCAACACCGGTACCCGGAAGATTTGTGGTTCACCTGTGAAGGGCTCTCGGTGTGGATGACCCACATTGGCGGTGCTCCTCCTGACTATACTCCACGGGTAAAGAAATTATTGCGTGAGAAAATTCCCGATATTTTTATTTGCGGGCACTCGCATATCCTGCGGATCAAACGCGATTCGGGTTACAACAACATGCTTTACATCAATCCAGGTGCGGCCGGCAACCAGGGGTTGCACTATAAAAAAACAATTGTACGGTTCGAAATCTCCGGAAAGGAAATTAAAAATATGGAAGTAATTGAATTGGGGAAGCGTGGTGCACTGCCATAAAAAAATCTGGTGCTCAGTTTGGCAGGTTAACCGCTTTGTGCTGAATCCCGGACTTAATCAATAATCAATTCCTATACGTATTGGCTTAACATCACTGGCATCACCAGCATCAGGATGTCCTCGTTCTTATCCTGATCAGTTGGCAGGATAACCCCGGCTTTGTTGGGGGCTGTCATGGCCAGGCTGATCTGATCGGCATCCAGGTTGGATAACATTTCCACCAGGAACTTGGCATTAAAACCAATTTCAATATCCTCACCTTCGTGTTCGCAGGAAAGGCGCTCGTTGGCTTCGTTCGAAAAATCAAGGTCTTCGGCAGAAACCTGCAATTCGCTGCCGGTAATCTTTATGCGCACCTGGTGAGTGGTTTTGTTGGCATAAATGGAAATCCTTTTTAATGCACTCAACAATTCGGAGCGGCCGATATTCATTTTAATAGTATTCTGGGTGGGGATTACATTTTCATAATCGGGAAAACGTTCATCAATGAGCCGGCAAATCATGCGGATATGTCCGAACCGAAAAAAAGCGTTTGACAGGTTGAAGTCGATGCTAACAGGTGTATTTTCTCCCGGTAAGGTTGCTTTCAATAAGTTCAGCGCCTTACGGGGAATGATGATGGCGCTGCCGTTTTCAGATTTAATATCCGCCCTGCGGTAGCGCACCAGGCGGTGCCCGTCTGTAGCAACAAACGTGGTATTCTTCTCCCCTAAATTAACATACACTCCCGTCATAGCCGGGCGAAGTTCATCGTTGCTGGTGGCGAAGATGGTGTTGTTTACAGCACGGGCTAAAATATCGGAAGAGATTTCGGCCGAGAAGTCGTTGCTTACCGAAGGTACTTTAGGGAAGTCGGTAGCATTTTCACCGGAAAGTTTATACCGGCCGTTGTCGGAAATGATCTCAATGCTATAGGTCGATTCATCGATCGAAAAAGTAACCGGCTGTTCGGGGAGGTTTTTGAGTGTTTCCAACAGGATGCGTGCCGGCACAGCAATGTTGCCACGCTCTTTCGACTCCACCTGCAATTCGGTGATCATAGATGTTTGCAGATCGGAGGCCGTTACGGTTAGATTACCTTTGTCGAGTTCAAACAGGAAGTTCTCGAGGATGGGCACTACGGGATTTGTGGTAATCACCCCGTTGATATTCGAAAGCTGCTTCAGCAGGTAAGCAGAATTTACAATAAACTTCATTCGTGGTTGTTGATTTAAGTTTTAAACGCGGTAAAGTTATAAAGAAAAGGCAATATTGGAAACGCAGCCAACGGCCGTCAACAAGCCCCATTCCCGGTTATTCCGACCTGAAAAAATCGCGTCTGCGGAGAATGGGATCAAGCTTTTTACGGTTAAAAAAGGCCGGTTGCACTCCATTGATGATACCGTTAACCGGGCCGGTTTGTTCGGGAGTGGAGTACAGCGCCAACGTATATTGTTTTCCGCCAACATCACGCACTTCAATAACCAGGGATGCAGGGTTCGCTTGTTCCAATACAGGGTTTGCTTTTCCGTAGGCATCCACCGTAAGTAAGGAAACGGCATCCAGAAAATCGTTGAGTTTGGTGGTATCAACACTTGTCATGCCTTCAATCGAAAAAAATCCATCAATAAACCCAACCTTAAAATCATCGGCAGGCGATTGTGGAAACCGTGCTTCCAGACTTTGAAAATTCCGCCAGTTCAACTGAAA
>CAZOYJ010000261.1:0-4273 GCA_964583905.1 uncultured Roseivirgaceae bacterium | reverse complement strand
GGGGTTAGGGGCACGGGAGGGAATAACCAATGACGAAATAGTAGGTAGTCCTCATTGCGCGTGGGGATTCTCCCTTCCCGCCTATGCTAAAGCTTCGGCAGGCAGGCGGGAGTCAGAGGGCGTGGGTGGGGAAAGTAGGCAGTTGACAATTGGAATGTTGAGGTAACAGATGGTAAACATTATAAATAACGATTTCGAACAAACTGACATACAATGAAAAAAATCTTAGCGATCGTAGTGAGCCTGATGCTGGTGGCGTGTGGTACCCAAAACCGGGATGAGAAATTTGATAAAGCGGCACATAAAAAGGAGATCGGTGAATGGCAACAAAAGCGCAATGCCTACCAGGTAAGCGAAAACGGTTGGGTGAACCTGGCCGGGTTGTTCTGGTTAAAGGAGGGCATCAACACGTTCGGCAGTGGTGCCGACAATGACCTGGTTTTTCCGCAAGGAAAAATTCCGGAGCATGCCGGATTTCTCCTGGTCAATCAAAACGAGATTACGGTATCCGGTGCACCGGAGGTTGCATTCAACATTCAAGACCGGGTGGTATCATCCGCTGTAATTTTCCATCCGGATTCTGCTCGGGTTACGGTGGCCTACGGTCCGCTGCGTTGGTTTGTGATTAAACGAGGCGATCAGTACGGCATCCGGCTTCGCGATCTTGACCATCCGTTGTTGAAGACGTTTCACGGCATTGAATGTTTTCCGGTTGACCCGGCCTGGCGCATTGCCGGTAAAGTGGAGTGGGCTGATTCCACACGCACCATTGATGTGACCAACGTGTTGGGCCAAACCGCTCCACAGCGATCCGTGGGTACGCTGGTGTTTTCGTACCAGGGTCAGGAATACCGGCTCGATGCCCTGGATGAGGGCGGTAATGAGTTCTTCATCATTTTTGGCGATGAAACCAATGCCCGCGACACCTATGGCGCTGGCCGGTACCTGTATGTTCCGGTTCCGGAAAGCGGAGATGCGGTTATCATCGATTTCAACAAAGCGTATAATCCGCCTTGTGCGTTCACCGAGTTTGCCACCTGCCCGCTGCCGCCCCAGCAAAATGTTTTACCCTTTGCTATTCCTGCCGGAGAAAAGAATTATGCTACACACTAAAACTTCAGATCGCCTTTCGGAACTATTCGGGAAGAAGCAAGCCAATATTCTTTCCGTATTTTTTACAGCCGGCTATCCTTCGCTGAACGATACGGTTAGCATTGCTGAAGGCTTGCAGCAGGCCGGTGTAGACCTGATAGAAATCGGAATTCCGTTTTCCGATCCGATTGCCGATGGCCCGGTTATCCAGGCCAGCAGCAAGCAGGCGATTGACAACGGTATGACGGTGAAGTTGCTGTTGAAGCAAGTGCGGGAAATCCGGAATACCGTGCACGTGCCGATTATCCTCATGGGTTACCTGAACCCGGTGTTGCAATACGGGGAGAAATTTTTTGAGGATGCAGCCGCAGCCGGTGTTGACGGACTCATTCTTCCCGATATGCCGTTTGAGGAATATCAATCGGCTTATAAAAGCAGCATGGATAGTGTGGGACTTCGAAATATTTTTCTGATTTCACCGTCCACAACCGAAGCCCGCATCCGGAAAATTGACCAGGCGACCGATGGTTTTATTTATGCTGTTTCTTCCTCCAGTACAACCGGGGCAAAAGAAAATTTTAACGTTGAGCAATTGGCTTATTTCGAGCGGCTCAAAAACTTAGCGCTCAAAAATCCTTTCCTGATTGGATTTGGGGTTTCGAACCAGGAGACGTTTTCAACCGTATGCCGGTACGGGGCAGGCGCGATAGTCGGGAGTGCCTTCATCAAGATGTTAGGTGAATCCCGGGATCTGGCTGCTGATATCCCCGGATTTATTCGTACGTTGGTGAAGTGAAATACTTTCCCGCAGGTCGCGCTGATTATTGCAGACATATTAGAACCAGTGTTATGGTAAATTCTGCTTTGTGATCTTTGTGTAACCTTGGTGCTCTTTGTGGTTATGCATTTTTACAGTTGATTTTTAACCACAAAGCTCACGGAGGACTTCACTAAGGACACGGAGAAGTCGACCCAAAAATCCGCATAAATCCGCGGGCGCTTTTTTCCCCGCTGATCTCGCTGATAGCCGCAGATAGGTTGAGGCTTAATTCTTTAGCCACGAAAGCACTAAAGCCTGCCTGCCTATAGGGAAACCTTTTATTCACCCGGCCGGTAATTCGGTACCACTATTACCGGTCCGAAGAACAAGGCATTCAGAAACATTTTGTTGGTACCGTACCAGATGCCCCGGAAGTTTGGATTATCGGAGAACATAATGATCTTACCCTGGCCTTCTCCGCTGAGCAGCACCGCTGCAGAATTGGCCACCTTGGGGGCCGATGATTTGTGCAGGTAGCCGCCAATCAGCGGATTTGCTTTGTACTTTGCTACCGTGGTGTATGGATTCTTGCTGGGTTGCAGAAATGTTAATCCATTGCGATAAACAGAAACACTCCGATCGGTATAACCAAATCCAATGGGGTTGGTAATATCCAGGTCAACCTGGAAAATGGAACCGCCAATGTTTCGGGCGCCCTCGTTGCTGGACGCATCCTCGTAGTTTACCCGGTTCAGGTTTTTGGTGGTATCTACAGCTACCAGTTTTTCTTTAGTTAGTCCTTGTTTGATAGCCCATTCGCTGGCGGTTTTAAACGTAATCAGCGTACCCCCGCTTTGAATCCAGGCCTTGATTTTTTCAACCGTTGGCTTGTCGAGGTTGTAAGTGCCGCTCACCAGTACCACCACATTATACTTTGTCCAGTTAACCCGAGCGATAGTGGAAACATCCACTTTGGTAATGGGCATGTTGATGCGTTGATCGAGCAGGTGCCACACTTCACCGGCTTCATACCCCGATACTCCCGTTCCAATGATCATCAGCGCTTCGGGTTTTTTCAGCGGTACCGCAAGGCCGGATCCGAGATCAATGCCCTTCACATTATAACCGGTTTCAATGGCGTGAATGTCGACAGCGCAGGATGTGGCCGCTTTTTGAATCGCCTCATACAACACCTCGCTGGAAATTTTTTGTTGCGTTACCGGAATGATGACTGTGCCTTGCCGGAAATTTTTCTCCTTTCCATCGATGCGGGCGGTGAAGGACTTGAAGGCAACTTTTACAATCACCTCCGCTTCCTGTAATTGGTAAATAGCCTTATGGGCCTGGTAATCGTTGAGGTCCATCAGGTAGGCGTAGTTGCTTCGCTTCACCGGAGCAGTCGGCTTTACCAGGTCTTTTTCAATCCTGTCACCGCGGTTTACCGGTCCGCGTACTTCCGCGTGCGGCAGGTTAAACGCATGTACCAGCGACCAGGTAGAAGCATCGTAAAAGATGCTGTCGGTATAGGTAATCTCTTTTTCAAACACCGATCGCACCATGATGTAGTTTTGTTGTTCGGTAGGCACAACAAATGCTTTACCCTTTTCAAAATTCTTTCCGGCCAATGACAGATCGCGCGGCAGGTCGTATACCTCTATCTGGTGCAGGCGTAAAAGATTGACAAAAGCGAACGTGCGGCTCACATCGGTGGCATCGCCAAACACATACCCTTTAACCGGACTGGCTTTTGCCTGGGCTTGTCCCGTGCGAAAGAAATTCAGGCGGAGGTTGATCAGCATTTCACGTTCAGCCAGCGAAGCGCGAACGGTGGCCAGTGAAGCCGTGAACTGGTTGCGGATGGTGAAGGCAAACGTCATGGGGATGGTGGTGGTTTCCTGGAGGTGTCCGCGTGAACTGGCTTGTTCAAAGAGAAATCCGGCACCGCCATAAAAGTTTACATAGCTTGATCCGTAGCCGGGGTACAGTTTATCGAACGCTTCCTTGGTAAAATACTGAGAGCCGATGCCGTCCATGGCTTTGGCGAAGTATTCTCCAAATTTCGGATACAACACATCGTACAATTGCGCGGGCACAATGGGATTGTTGGAGCTGTTTTTTCCGGGGTCAAAATAAAAAGTTGAATTCGTGCCCATTTCGTGGTGGTCGGTCATCACATACGGCCGCCACTGATGAAATAATTTTAGCCGGTTCCGACTTTCCGGGTGGATGCCGAGGAACCAATCGCGGTTGAGGTCAAACCAATAGTGGTTGGTTCTTCCTCCCGGCCACACTTCGTTGTGTTCGCGATCAAGCGGATCGGCAACGAGGGGCGAGGCTTTGTGCATGTTAGCCCAATGACTGTGGCGGTCGCGTCCATCCGGGTTGTACACCGGGTCGAGCAGGATGACCATGTTCTTCAAC
>CAZOYJ010000260.1:0-4294 GCA_964583905.1 uncultured Roseivirgaceae bacterium | reverse complement strand
CGGATGTTACATCAACCTGGAGTTTTGATATTGAAACCCCGACAGCTGGAGGGCCTTATCGTATAACCGTCCAGGGTCATAATACCATTATCATCAACGATGTATTAATTGGTGAGGTCTGGTTGGGTAGCGGTCAGTCAAATATGGAATGGACACCGGCCATGACGATCGATCACGGTGAAGAAGAAAAGACTAAAGCCAATTACCCAGCGATCAGGTTTTTTACGGTATTGCCCTGGGCGAACCCTACCCCACAAAAGCATTTAACCGGACAGTGGGTGGTATGTACGCCAGAAAGTATGTACTACTTCAGCGCATTGATGTATTTTTTTGGCAGGGAAATCCATGAAAAACTCAATGTACCCGTGGGGCTCATTAGCTCAGCATGGGGCGGTTCGCCTGCTGAAGTATGGTTACCAGCCCACATTATTGAAAGCAACAACTTACTAAAGCAAAGTGCAAGTACATTGGCCCCCGTTAGTTGGAGTCCGATTGAGCCAGCACACCTTTATAACACTATGATTTATCCGTTAATACCCTACAAGTTAAAAGGAGTATTGTGGTACCAGGGCGAATCGAACACGGGAAATGCTGATCATTATGAACTTACACTATCAACACTCATTCACAGTTGGCGATCTGCCTGGGGTTATGACTTTCCATTTTATTTTGTCCAGATAGCCCCATGGTCTGGCTATGGAAAAGATAATGTTTCTGGGGCGATGGTAAGAGATCAACAACGAAAAACCGTGGAATCAGTCTCAAATACAGGGCTTGTTGTTGTGTCGGATATTGGTAACCTGGAGGATATTCATCCGCGGAACAAAATTGATGTCGGGAAGCGATTGGCCGCATGGGCACTTCATCATGATTATGGATTTGACATCGCCTTCTCAGGACCATTGTATCAATCCTATGAAATAAAAAAGGATAAATTAATTCTCTACTTCAAACACAGTGAAAGCGGATTGGTGGCAAGGGGTGGCGAATTGAAAGAGTTTGAGATTTATGACGGAACTCAGTGGGTTCCCGCACCTGCAACAATCAAGGGAACTACCATAGAGGTAGCAATAAAATCCGTGGGCAAGGTAAGAGGAATTCGTTTTGGGTATACAAACGATTCAAACCCGAATTTATTTAACAAAGCCCAACTCCCCGCTTCCTGTTTTGAAGTGCTCATCGATAACTAAAAATTTTCATCCACTACCAAACCTTTCCTTCATCCATGAGAAAATTATTTGTACTGGCAACCTTATCCTCGCTTCTATTCTTCTGTACACCTTCCGAAAAAGAGAATGGCCTGTCAATACGTGAACTACGGAACGCTGAACAAACAGAGAATGCAGCTATTGAACAAAAGATCAACGAACTCCTTTCTCAGATGACGCTTGAAGAAAAAATCGGGCAAATGACACAGCTGAACAATTCTGAAATTGTCACCGAATCTAACTGGGGTGCCGGAGCTGAGTTGAGCATCGTAACAAAAGTGGATACGGCCAAACTTGGAAAGCTGCTTCGTACCTATCACATCGGCTCATTCCTGAACGGCATTGCCGAATCTCCTGAAGTATGGTACCAATTCTATAAAGACCTGCAGGAATACAACTTAAAAGTATCACGACTGAAAATACCGATCCTATACGGAGTTGACCAGATGCACGGCCCCAATTACCTCACAGGGGGAACGATTTTCCCGCACGCCATCAATACTGCCTGTACATTCAACAATGAGTTTCCAGCAAACATGGCTCATGTTACGGCCAACGAAATTGCCGACATTGGTCATCTTTGGAATTTTGCACCTGTACTTGATTTAGCACGCACACCACTCTGGGGAAGATTCTATGAAACATTAGGTGAATCTCCATACCAGGTCGCCACCATGGGTGCCATCTTTACAAAAACATTGCAAGCCGATACAAGCATTGCACCCTATAGGATAGCCGCCACAGCCAAACATTTCCTGGCCTATTCCGATCCAAAGTCTGGCTGGGACAGAACCCCGGTAGATTTATCAACACAAACCTTGTACGAAATGCACCTCCCCCCTTTTCGTGCGGCCATTGAAGCTGGTGTTGAATCCGTTATGATCAACAGCGGAGAGATTAACGGAGAGCCTGTACACGCCTCGTACTGGATACTGACTGAATTATTACGCAAAGAGTTGAAGTTCAAGGGTGTTGCCGTTACCGACTGGGAAGATATTATCCGGCTTTATCGAAACCATAACGTGGTAGCCAATGAACGCGAAGCCACTCTACTTGCCATCAATGCAGGTATTGATATGGCCATGACCCCATACACAACCAATTTTTGCGAACACATGCTTGCCTTGGTGCGCGAAGGAAAAATTAGCGAAGAGCGTGTTGATTTATCCGTGTCACGTATTCTGCGCATGAAATTAAAAATCGGGCTGTTCGAAAACCCATTGCCGCGCAATGATCGGTTTGATCGAATAGGAACCCCTGAACACAAACAGATGGCGCTGGAAGCCGCTCAGGAATCACTGGTTTTGATGCGGAATCAAAACAACACCTTGCCATTAACCAACATTAAAAAGCTACTGGTAACAGGTCCTATGGCTAACCTGAAGGCCCCGCTTGGCGGAGGTTGGACGCTGCGCTGGATAAACCAGGATGAAAGTCTTTACCCGGAAGATATGCCAACACCTTACGGTGCGCTGCAAAAAGAATTTAGTCCGGCAAATGTAATCTTAGCCCAAACCGAAGCCGAAGTAAAAACAAAAGCGCAAGGTGCAGACGCCATTGTAGTATTTGCTGGGGAAAACTCATACGCTGAAGGTTTTGGTAGCATTGTTGACATCAACCTGCCACTCGATCAGATTAGTTGGATACAAACTGCCCAGGCAACAGGCAAACCCGTTGTTTTGGTTTTAATTTGTGGCAGACCGCGTGTGATTACCGATATATACAAGAAAACATCCGCAGTAATCTTTGCAGGCTGGCCAGGTTTTGAAGGTGCGCAAGCTATTGCTGAAGTTATTAGCGGAAAAATTAATCCTAGTGGGAAACTGGCATTCAACTATCCGTATTCGCCACATCGGCTTGTTCCACACAATCACAAGCTGACAGAAATATTATTGGCACATGAAATTCCCAACCAAATCGCACTCGCGCATTTCGGGGAAGGCTTAAGCTATACTACGTATCAATACAGTTCACTTTCCTTAAGTGACAGTGTAGTTCGTTCTGAGGATGCCGAAATAACCGCCACGGTTACCGTAACCAATACAGGCAACCGTGAAGGTAAAGAAGCTGTACTCTGGTTTCTGTTTGATGAGGTAGCAAGTCTGACACGGCCTGTACGTGATTTAAAGTTTTACCAAAAGAAATCCATCAAACCGGGATCATCGATGCAATATTCGTTTACCATCAAACCGTCTGAGCATCTCTGGTTTCCGGATAAAAACAACAACAGGATTCTTGAAGATGGATATTTCACCTTGTTGATTGGTGATTTGAAGACACGATTCAGGTTAGAAAGATAAGAAGAGCTACACACACCAATGAAAACCTTAGCCGCCATCCTATTTGTTTATCTGAACAGCTTGAGTGTGCTATCAGCACAGACAGAACCCTTACCCCGCATCCATGTAAAGGGGAATACCTTTGTAAACAATACTGGTGAACCCATTGTGTTTCGCGGACTCAACACCAGTGATCCGTATAAACTCAAGAATGACAATCAGTGGAACAAACGGTATTTTCAGGAAATAAAAAACTGGGGCTCCAACATTGTGCGCCTGCCGGTGCACCCCGATAATTGGCGCACGTTGGGAAAGGATGCTTATTTAAAATTGCTGGATGATGGCATTCAATGGGCAACTGAACTTCGGTTATATGTTATCATAGACTGGCACAGCATCGGCAACCTGAAGACCGAGAAGTTTTTCCGTCAATCCTATGTCACCACAAAAAAAGAAACTCAGGAGTTCTGGCAAATCATGGCGAAGCGTTATGGAAAAAATACAACAATCGCTTTTTTCGAACTGTTCAATGAACCGGTGAACAAGGGTGAATTTGGCAGTTGTACATGGGCCGAGTGGAAGGCAATCATGGAAGAAACAATTACCATCATTCGTTCAGAAGGAGCTTTCAATATTCCGTTGGTAGCAGGTTTTAATTGGGGATACGACCTAACCGAAGCAGGTGCAAACCCTATTCATGCCGAAGGAATCGCGTATGCATCCCACCCTTACCCCATGAAGCGCGAAAAACCATGGGAAGGAAAGTGGACGCAAGATTGGGGATTTATGGCCAGGAAATATCCGGTT
>CAZOYJ010000259.1:0-4297 GCA_964583905.1 uncultured Roseivirgaceae bacterium | reverse complement strand
CGGAAGCCGGCTTCCAGCCTTATTCGTTGGTGTGCATAAATCAATTGAAAATGAAATCCGTATTGCTCGTAACACTCCTGCTGCACATCTGCGTGGCTGGGTTCACACAAAAAGTCATCTTCCCGGAAATTTCTCCAGGCGAAGAGATCATGATACAAGGAAACAAGATACCTGTATCCGGGTCGTTGTTGTTACCACAAGGCCATCCCCAACAGCCGGTTCCCGTGGTTATTTTTATCAGCGGAAGCGGAGATTTTTCTTACCGTTCGCATTTTCATCCACAAGCCGAATACACGTATTGCAAAGACCTGGCAGAACTGCTGCTTGCACGTGGGATGGCCATTTTCTTTGTAGAGAAACGCGGCATCAACCACGCGGGCGGCAATTGGCGCAAAGCTGGTTTCAAGGCGTATGCCGAGGATGTTGCCCAGGTGATCCAATACCTGAAACAGCGGCCTGAAATTGATGCCGGTCAGATAGGCCTGATGGGACATAGCCAGGGTGGCTATATCGGGCAGATCGTGGCCGCAGAAAATGCCGGTGACGTTGCCTTTTTTGTCAACCTGGTAGGGCCGGCACAAAATGTACATCAACAGGTATTGTTTGATATGCACAACCAATACACCTGCCGTGGCTATACAGGCGGTCGATTAAAGCGCAAGATGGCCGGACTGAAAACGTCACTTGCAGTGATTAAAGCAAGTTCGTACCTGATAAAGCCCATCTTTCTCAGTCGTGTAATCCGGCATGATCCTGCACGGTATCTTCCAAACATTAGTTGCCCCATACTCACCCTTTATGCCGAGAACGATTACATGGTAGACGATATTGAGAACACTAAACGCATGACTCAATTGCTTGAGAACAACAGTGATTACCATTGGATTTATACGGTGGAAGGTGTGAACCATCAGTTTTTACGATCGGAGGTATGCTACCAATGGGATGAAATTGACAAGACTGTTCATCCTGAATTATTCATACTCATTAATCGCTGGCTGGATGCGTTAAGTGATTCGAAAGCAAATCATTAACCTCCTGAAAACTTAACCCAGATTACTTACAGTTGCACTTCGTACAGTCAGCTTCGCTTTCCGTGTTGGGGCTTTGTATTATTATTGAAAATCAATTCGTTACAAATATTCTGGCAATTTGTTCTTAAAAATAGAAACAAATACTAACCTTAAGCGTATAGAGCTTAAAATACAAGGTCATGTCAAAGTCATACCTGGGCGAATTTGAGGAATTGGTCTTGCTTACGGTAGCCATCCTGGGCGATGATGCCTACGGTGTCAGCATACAGCGGGATCTGGAAGAACGCTGCAACCGGTCTGTCAGCATTGGCGCCTTGCATTCTACCATTACCCGGCTGGAAGAAAAGGGATTTTTAAAATCGTGGATGGGGGGAGCTACTGCAGAACGCGGTGGCCGAAGCAAGCGCTATTACGAAGTAACACAATCGGGAAAAATAATGCTGCGTGAACTAAAAAGTTTACGCGATGAATTATGGAAATTTTCACGTTTAAGTCTTGCTGAATGAAATCGATCCAACCTCCGAAAGCCGCCCGCAAACTTTTTGAATGGTTCAGCGGCAATGCCCACATCGATGATTTAATGGGCGATCTGGATGAATTATTTTTTCACCATTGCAAGTCTAAGTCAATAAGTAAGGCGCGGCTGCTGTATTGGAGAGGGGTGCTGTCATTATGCATGTCGTACGCATTACGTAAACGCAAACGCGATGCACGCTACAGTCATTTCTCAACATCTGCGTTTTCGCTGGATTTGATTCATAACTATTTTAAAGTAGCCGTTCGGAATTTATACCAGCATAAATATTTCACCCTGTTAAATGCATTCGGGTTGGCCATTGGAATGTCGATTGGTTTACTGTTGATTTCCATGTATAGCTACGTGCGCACCTACGATACATTTCATGAAAATGGTGATCACATTTACTCAGTTGTAACACATCGTGTTGAAGGAGTTGAAGATCGACATATGGCTTCAGCACCTGGGCTACTCGCAGCAAAAATCAATGAAGAATACAGCGGCCGTGTACAAGCCATTGAGGTTCGTGCGCGGTTTTATGCAGAAGCGTTGGCAGGGAGCGGCCGTGTGCCTATTGGCGGTTATTTCTGCGATGATCAGTTTCTGAAAATGTTCTCATTTCCACTTCTCTACGGAAAACAGGATGGAATACTTTCAAAACCCAATCAACTGGTACTAACCGAGAGAACTGCCCTAAAACTGTTTGGTAAATCGGATATTGTCGGGCAAAGCGTTGAACTTTATGATCTTGGATTATTTGAAGTAAGTGGCGTATTAGGCGATATTCCCGGCAACAGTCATTTGATGTTTGATGTGTTGGTTTCACTTGCCTCCCGGAAGGATCAGCCTACTGAAAGCGTACAGGAACAATGGAGCGAATATCCGAATCAATATGTTTATGTAGACCTTCAGCACGACAATCCGGACCGACTGCAAAGTTACCTCAACAATCTTTCAGGCAAGCTGAACATAAACAATCCTGTGCAGGTAACTTTTTCCTTGCAGCACCTTCACGACATAGCCACATCTGACCACTACAACGCGATTGGTCCGAAGTGGGAACTGTCGGGTTTTATTGTTTTCGGTGCCATAGCGTTGCTGATTTTATTGCCCGCTTGTTTCAATTACACCAACATCGCCATAGCACGTGCCTTAAAGCGATCAAAGGAAATCGGGCTACGCAAAACCCTGGGTGGTATGCAACGCCAGATTTTCTTTCAGTTTATAACGGAAACCGTTGTAGTTTGTATCCTGGCATTAATAGGCGGCATTGCTTGCTTTATTTTTATGCGCAACGAGTTTCAACAAATGATGGTAGCCGGATCTGTGCTGGACCTAAGCATAACTCCGTTTACGGCAATGCTATTTGTTGCCTTTGCCGTGCTCACGGGGTTGATGGCCGGTCTGTTTCCTGCGCTATACTTTTCCAGGCTTAATCCGGCTGAAGCGATTAAGAATAAAATCAGCACGAGAACCTTTAGCGGTATGCGTATCCGGAAAGGTTTAACGATTATGCAGTTTGCGTTGTCCTTTTGTTTTATTCTTTCCATTATCGTATTCGGCAGGCAATACCACACGTTATTAAACATGGACTTCGGGTTCTCGAAAGAAAACATTGTGATTGTCCATCTAAACGGAGTGCAGCCGGAGGTATGGAAAACCGAGTTAGAAAAAATCCCAGCTGTACAATCCGTTTCATTTTCTTCTGGTATGCCCGCACTGGCCAATGACAAAACGTGGATTTCTTTCGAGAAAGATTCCCTTGAGGTTAATCAGTTATTTGTTAACACCGATTTTTTAACCCAGTTGAATATTCAGATTCTGCATGGGTCATCGTGGCCGGAAACATCCCCGGATTATGAACAAGGAATACTGGTTAACGAACAGTTGGTGCGCCATGCCGGACTTTCCATGCACGATGCGGTGGGGCATTCCGTTACGGTAGATTCGGTTGAGTTGACTATAGCCGGAGTGGTACGCGACTTCCGGTATGCTCCATCGTCTTATCCCATTGGTAGTTTTATTTTCCGATACAGGCCGGAACGTTTCAACCAGGTTAATGCCCTCATTGATGTGAATGATGTACTCCACACGTTCACAGCCATGGAGAATTCCTGGAAAACGCTTAATCCGGATCAGCCCCTTCGGGCCGAGTTCTTCGAAGACGTCCTGAATGATTCATTTGATACTTATATGGTGTTGCTCAAACTGGCCGGGTTTCTTGGCTTGCTCGCCATTACCATTTCCATTTTAGGATTGTTGGGTATGGTTGTATTTACGGTAGAAACCCGTTTAAAAGAAATGAGCATCCGGAAAGTAATGGGGGCAAGTTCATCATCTATCCTGGTCTTGTTATCAAGAGATTATCTCAAACTGTTGTCGTTTTCAGTTGTGCTGGGCATCCCGCTAGCGGTATTCATATATCAAACCGTGTTTACGCAAATACCCAACTACCACGCCAATCTTACCCTCTGGGATATACTGGCTGGTACATTCGGATTATTTTTGTTGGGTATTCTCACGATATCTTCTCAAACCTACAAGACTGCCCTTACCAATCCGGCAGAAGTATTAAAGACCGAATGATGGGCCTGTGCAATCAGGAATAGCGTGTGTTTGTTGTGGCTGTCTAAAACCCAGCGCATTTAGGATAAACCCGGCAACGGTTCTTCGGTCAACGTAAACGTGATTCCGAAATAAAGAACCCGATAAAAGTAATTCGTAGTGAGCATCCAGCACAAAAAAA
>CAZOYJ010000258.1:0-4353 GCA_964583905.1 uncultured Roseivirgaceae bacterium | reverse complement strand
GAAGTCAATTATGAAAGAGGAAACAGCCGTGGATTTGCAACTAAATTATACAGTGCAAATGAGTTGCAGGAAATAATTTTTGGTCACCGCGATTTACTGATCATCAGCAATATTGTTGGGCTGAATTACACGTTTAATAACAAAATGGGTTTAACGATGCGCCTCCGTCATTATTGGTCGAAAGTAAAATACCATGAATTTTATCAACTGGGCACAGGCGGTGAGTTGCTCCCAACTGCCTATGCGGGTGTTGATGAAAATGGTAACCCTGCCCATGATGCCAACTTCAATGCTATCAACCTGGATGTGGTTTACTTCTACCAGGTGGCACCCGGCTCATTCCTGAATTTTGTGTGGAAAGATGCCATCCAAACGTTTACAAGCGATACTCGCCCCGATTATTTTACCAATGTTCGCGATGCTTCGCGCGCCCCACACGTAAACAGCATTTCGTTGCGGTTTACCTACTTTATCGACTACCTGACACTCCGGAAAGGATTTTAAAAGTAAGCTAACAGTTTATCGTTGCAGTCAATTCATTGAGCGAAAATATCAGGAGTTGGCATTTTTACCCTTGGCCAGGAATAAGCAGGCTATACTTTTACGCTCTAACACCTAATAACATGATCAGATTACTCCTTACCCTTGTGCTGTTGGTTAATGTTGGTTCAGGATTGGCGAATGTGGACTCCGAACAACCCACCCTGGTCGATCAGTTTAAAGCCGTTCGCGAGCAGGCCGAAGTGATTGAGTCGTACCGGATGCTGAAGGCTTATCAGGTTGAAAATTTGTGGAAATCGGTGATGGATACCCTTCGGCAAAAAGATGAAATCATTGCTCAGGTAAATGCAAGCATACCGGTTTATAAAGAAGAAATTAGCGTATTGCGCAATACCCTGCAGCAAAAGGATGCGAACGTTGCCGAGATGGAGTTTGCCGGCACGCACATAACCGTGTGGGGTATTGATTTTTCAAAACCCGGATTTGTCAAATTGGTGGTGATTGCTATGCTGGTAATTTTAACGCTGGCCTCGCTTGCGTTTTGGGCATTCAAAGTAAGTTTTCAGTCAACAAGGGAGTCGCGTAAATTATACGATGAGGTGTGTAAGGAATTTGATGCCTATAAGCACCGGATGGTGGAGAAGGAAATAAAACTGCTGCGCGAGTTGCAGGATTACCGGAACCGGATAATGGAGTCGAAAAGTGCATGATTTAATTTTTATGGTCTCCATGATCTGAAAGGGAAGTCCGGTTTTACTAACTTCCTGAGTGTTCTTATCGTCTTGACATGGAAGTTTTCATCGTTGGTTGTCAACTTCTTTTCGCGGCATTGTAAGCTTAATAAAACCCTGTACCCATCACCGTCAAAAATTTTAGCGGGTTGGTATCCTCAATTTCCCGCGTTCAGGTATGGAGTTGCATTGTTCAAGCAACCGGAACATTTTGATCGTGTTTTGAACATAATCGTTTGCATAATGATGTGATTTTGAAATTCTAGTTTGATTTAATTTTACAGGGCTTATTGTACTTTGTCTAAACCTCTTTTGAAAAACTGGTGGCCAATAAGCAAAATAGTCGGAGCCAATATCGAAAGCACCAACAATGAGAACTTAACCGTTGTAATAATCCCTAAAGAATTGCCTAAGAAATAATTCTGTTCTGGAAATAGCGATAACAAGCTGAATAGTATGGCATTCTCGATCATATCACTAAAGAACCAGGCGAATGGTAAGTAAATAAATATGCTTCCTAAGGATTGAGGCAGAGACACCCGAGCGCAAACATATCGTACATAGGTGGATAAGAAAAACAGGAATGAAAGAGGAAATATGATATCGATGGTAAAGGTGAAACGCTTGTAGGCAGCCAAACCATAGTCAGAAAAAGAGCGTATTCTTTTGTAAACATCGGATGCCGAATAGGATGGCATTCGATCAAATAATTCGGATCCTCCCAATTGTTTGGCTACTGATTTAGCCCCGCCCGGAATCTCAAAAATATGGGTAACCGCAAAAAATAGAATAAAAATCAAAAAAGACTGAAGTAGCCTTTTCTTGAGGCGTGTGTCTTTAGATTCAGATAGCGAGGTGGCTTGCCTTGGGAGCATTGTTCCAAAAACCATTCCTAACAAAAATATTGCAGGAATGTACATCAAATGTGAGCTTGTCATGTGTTATAAATAATTATGTCATATGTGATAAATAATACGACATAGCTCAGCATATGTTGCTGCATGGAATTGGTGCAGACCAAGTTTTACATTTTAATTGAATTGAAGAGTTTACTGAAATTAGTTGGATCAATAGCAAGATAGGAGGCTATATATTTATGCGGTATCAATTGAAATAAATGATGGCTCCTTTGGAAAAAGGCCCGAAACCTTTCTTCAATGGTAGTAGATCGCAATTCAATTTGACGATTGATCAGGCCAACTATAACTGACTCATAAAGTTTTCTGAATAGTCTTTCAATGGATTGCGACTCATCGAAGAGCTTCTGGAGTTGTTCATAGCTTAGATACTTCAGTTCACTGTCGGTTAAACAAGTGAGGTAATATTGCGATGGCTTCTGTCGGAAGAATGACTCTGGCACCGCGCAGAAATTTGGAGGATAAGCAAAACCTAGAATATTGACTTTACCATCGACATCGAAATGATACATCTGAACTCCACTCTTGACAAAAAGGAATTCTCTCTCAATTTCGCCTGGACTCACAATGTGCTCTCCCTTTTTAAAGGACTTAACCTTAAAACCATTAGTCAAAAGATGCAGATCGTTTTTTGAAATCGGGTGGATGGATTGAATATATTCTAATAGTGTGGTCATTACTTTAATGTTGAATTTGCTAGGATTGATATGCCGTATTTTAGTTTTTACTTAGAACAAATCAGCCGTTCATGTACACACTCCGTAAAACACCACAGGTTTTAACCCAACTTGTCGAGCAACCGAGTTTGCCGACCTAGACGTTGCTTTAATTTTACCGGCAATAGCCAGTATAACAATAGTTAGGGCTGAGGGGACATAGCCCGAGTGGGTACATCGTGCAAGTGGTGGCTGCTCAATATCCAAATAACATTGTATTAAGAGCGGGAAACGGGGCTCGAACCCGCGACCTTCGGCTTGGGAAGCCAACGCTCTACCAACTGAGCTACTCCCGCTTGTGGTAAGCCAAGTTATAAAAAAATCATTTGGAAGTGGTAGATTCGGGTTAACATAATTCCCCTAGTTCCGTACGCACTTCCATGAACCGAATCGACCGCCTTACCGCCATTCTCATTCAACTCCAAACCAAACGGGTGGTTAAAGCCCAGGAAATAGCCGACCGGTTTGAGATCAGCCTGCGCACCGTGTACCGCGATGTGCAGGCACTGATGGAGGCCGGAGTGCCCATCGGTTCGGAAGCCGGCAAGGGTTATTTCATTGTAGACGGCTACCACCTGCCCCCGGTAATGTTTACACAAGATGAAGCCAGCGCCATGTTGCTGGCCGGAAAACTCGTGGAGAAAATTGGGGATAAGTCTGTACGGCAGGCGTACGATTCACTATTATATAAGGTGAAATCGGTTTTGAGTGAATCGGGTAAAGACCATATCCAAAACCTGGAGCCCCACATTGAAGTCCACCTCCGCTCCAGGTATGAAGTGCGCAATGCAAAAAATTTTCCCGATCATTTCCTCACCGAAATCCAACGTGCTCTCGCCAACAAACAGGTTTTAGCGATCGATTATTGCAACCTCAAGGCGGAACTGACCACACGCGAAGTAGAGCCTATCGGGATTTTTTACTACAGCCTGTCGTGGCATTTGATTGGATGGTGCCGCCTGCGCAACGATTACCGCGACTTTCGTGCCGACCGCATCATGAACCTGGTGAACACGGGACAGTCGTTTGAGGCGCGCAACCTCCTTAGCCTGCAGGATTATTTCAATACATTATTTCAAAACAACCAGGCGCTGATCCGCGTAAGTATTTTGTTTGATAAATCCACACTGGAAGGCCGGCCCATCTACGGAAGTATTTCCCAAACCGATCTGGGCGATAGGCTGCGAGTGGAGTTTATGATGGACAACCTTCGCCACCTGGCCCGCTGGCTGTTGATGTACGGCCGGGCCGTTGAAATAGAATCGCCCGATGAACTGAAAACCATGATGACCGAATTAGAAAGGAAGAAATTATGGAACACTACAGTGTAGGGTTGATAAAAAACCACTGAGGATTCTCAGGTTATTTCAGTAATGTCAACTCCATTAACTGGGCATTGATAAAGGTAATTTCATCTTTATTTAGTCGTCCCATAAAAACTTGAACAGGTTCTGAATATTGAGAAAATCATAGCATTTGAGTTGATAA
>CAZOYJ010000257.1:0-4372 GCA_964583905.1 uncultured Roseivirgaceae bacterium | reverse complement strand
TCCAATACAATGTATTCGTGGAAACTGAACAACATTACATTACCAAAGCAAAAGCCGGCAATGGATAATTTCAACAATAAGGATTTATCAAACGCAGCAGGTTTGGCGGTTGCATCGTGATCCAGGTTAATCCTGGGGGCATACCCCAACGAAGTAATTAGCCGGGCAACACTGCTTAGGGCAACTTGCTGAGGTTTAAAATCAATGGTCACCGATTTCCGGCCAAAGTTTACTTCCGACCGTAAGATGCCCGGGTTTAATTTTTGTAAATTCTCCATCAACCAGATGCAGGAAACACAGTGAATGGCCGGTACATAAAACTGTACCCGGGCAAACGTGGGCGAATCGAACGTCAGTACTTTCTTCCGGATGTCGGATTCATCCAGAAAAGCATAGCTTTCTTCACTTACATGCCGCAATTGAATGCCCGGATTTTTTTCCAGATCATAATACTCGCACAGGTTGTTTTCCTGTAAAATTTCATAAACCGTTTTACAGCCATAGCAGCAAAAGGGTTTATCGTCCATCCATAACGAATCGGAAGATGGCTCACCGCAATGGTAGCATGTAAGATCAGTATTGATAAGTGTCTCCATACTTAAAGCACAGGCATTCAGAAATTTACATTACATACCTGAATTTACTTTACTTTTTAATGGAGTAGGTCCAGATCGGGCAATCCACATGATTCACCACGTCTTCGGCTACACTTCCGCTCATGAAATGCGCCAGACCTTTTCGTCCGTGGGTTCCCATGGCAATCATATCGGCCTTGATTTCCAGGGCGAAATTGATCACTCCGGCTTCTTCATAGGGGTCGTTAAATACATTTACGGTGAAATCCTTAAACATGAACCGTTTTGCAAATGCGTTCAGCCGTTTCAGGGTGATGGTATCGCGGGTAAAATTGGTGGGGGTGTTAATCCAGAGGATGTGAAGCCTTGCCTTGAAGAAATTCTGCAAGGCTTTAACTTTCATCACGAGATCTTCCTGGTATTCCGCATTCAGCGTATTCGGGAATACGATGTCTTTGATGTCGCTCGCTTTTACGTATTTTTTAATTGCAATAACCGGAACGGGAGATTTGCGCACCAACTTTTCGGCATTTGATCCGATCAGGATTTCGCGAACCCCACTTGCGCCCTTTGTTCCCATGATCACCAGGTCAATTTTGTTGGATTCGATGTAATCGATCAACATCCGGTAAACCGGGCCAAAAATTACCTGGCTGGTAACCTTGAGGCCGGGGACCGAATACTTGTCGATGATTTTCTTAAACTGTTTTTCAGCTTTTTGACGCATTTCGGTAAACAAAGCCTCCTCAAAGGCCATTACCGGCATCAACACAGAATCGTGGAGCACCGGAACTTCTACCACATTAATTAAATGAACCTGACCTTTCGATTGGGTGGCCACATCGGATGCGAACCGGAAAGCATTTACAGCTTGCTCGGAAAAATCGCAGGGAACGAGAATTTTTTTCATAGTCTTTCGGGGGTTAACTACTGCGTAAATGTAAACCGCGGCTCTTTTGGCTTGAATGACTCCTATCAGAACAGTTCCTGACAAAAATCACTGAATTGGCCGGTTACGGCTTTGTGTGCCGTTAGCCGTTGGTTTACTTTTATGGACATCAAAAATTCTGATTTATGAAAGTACAAATAATCATCTGGTTCCTCCTAACAGCCTTTTCGCTTCATGCCCAAACCATACAAAGTCCTGATAAAAACCTGAAACTCAGGTTTGCCCTAACGGCCGATGGCGCACCTACCTATCAATTGGTTTATAAAACCAAGGATGCCATACGTCCAAGTAAACTGGGAATGGAGTTTAAAGACATGGAACCGCTTACCCAGGGTTTTATTATCGTGCAGATAGATTCTTCCGGTTTTGATGATTCCTGGAACCCGGTGTGGGGAGAAGTGAAAACTATCCGCAATACCTATAAAGAACTTGTTGTTCAATTAAACCAGCCCGCTACCAACCTGAATATGACGCTTCGATTTAGGTTATACGATGATGGTGTGGGGTTCCGGTATGAATTTCCAAAGCAACCTAACTTAAACCACGTTATTGTAACACATGAAAAAACAGCATTTAACCTTACCGGTGATCATAAAGTATTCTGGATTCCGGGGGATTACAACACGAACGAATATGCTTACAATACAACCAAGTTCAGTGAAATTACAACTGACGCTATTGCTAGTGCCAATGAAATTCATGCCCGCCATTTATTGCAAAATGCAGTACAAACACCGCTGATGATGAAGAGTGCCGATGGACTATACCTCAACATTCATGAAGCCGCATTGGTTGACTTCCCGGTGATGCAGTTGGACGTAAACATTTCTGACTTCACCCTAACGAGTCATCTTGCCCAGGATGTGTTCGGAAATAAAGCCTACGTTCAAACACCTTTTCAAACCCCGTGGCGTACCGTGTTGGTGAGTAACAACCCGGCCGCGATTTTAAATTCAAAAACCATCCTAAACCTGAATGAACCGTCAAAAATTGAAGATACAAGTTGGATCAAACCCATGAAGTACGTTGGCATTTGGTGGGAGATGCACGTTGGGAAATCTACCTGGTACTATGCAGACGAAACCAACCTGAAGTTGAACAAAACCAACTGGCAAGCCCTCAAACCCAATGGACGGCATGGCGCCACGACAGAAAATACCAAACGGTACATCGACTTTGCTGCGAAACACGGCTTTGACGGGGTATTGGTGGAAGGTTGGAATGTAGGTTGGGAAGATTGGTTTGGTCAGTGGAAGGAGGAGGTGTTTGACTTTGTAACGCCCTACCCCGACTTTGACGTGAAGGAATTGCAACGCTATGCTGCTTCAAAAGGCGTAGAACTGATCATGCATCATGAAACCTCGGCCTCCATCAGCAATTATGAACGTAGACTGGATGAAGCTTTTCGCTTCATGAAAGATCATGGCTATCATGCCGTAAAGACCGGTTACGTTGGAAAAATAATTCCCAGGGGCGAATACCACGACAGCCAGTGGTCTGTAAATCATTTTAACCGTGTGGTTGAAAAGGCAGTTGATTACAAGATTATGATCAACTCGCACGAATCGATGCGACTAACAGGGAGGCACCGTACTTACCCGAATTGGATTTCTGCGGAAGCGGCACGCGGAAATGAATTCAATGCCTGGAGTACGGGCAATCCGCCTGATCATGAAACCATTTTGCCCTTTACCCGGCTGATGGGTGGCCCGATGGATTATACGCCCGGCATCTTTGAAATTAAAATGAGTTATTATAATCCGGAAAGTGAAAACCAGGTACACACTACCTTAGCCAAGCAGTTGGCTTTATATGTAACCCTGTACAGTCCGTTGCAAATGGCTGCCGACCTACCGGAGAATTATGAAAAGCGAATGGATGCATTTCAGTTTATAAAAGACGTAGCCGTAGATTGGGACGACACCCGGGTACTGCAAGCCGAACCAGGCAATTACATCACCATTGCGAGAAAAGCAAAAAATAAAAATGAATGGTTTATTGGTGCCATTACCGATGAGCATGCGCGTGTAATGACTGCTCCGTTGGCTTTTCTTCCGGATACTGAGTGGTACGTAGCCACCCTCTACCTCGATGCAAAAGATGCGCACTGGAAAAACAATCCGATGGCTTATCAAATTCAAAAAGTTTTGGTAACCAATAAGACTTCATTAAAGTTGAACCTGGCACCCGGAGGGGGTGCAGCCGTGAGTTTAAGAAAAGCGTTGCCGGCTGAAGTAAAGCAGTTGCGGAAATATAAACCTTAAGCCATTAATTGCCCGGTACCGAAAAGCGCCACAAAGGCCAGCGTGGATAACGCCATCTGCTTGAGGTAAGGATCAAGTTCATGCTCTGTTTTTTGTTGAACCGCAACGCCATTCCGGATAAACAACGGCACACTCAACAAAAACAAAAATTGCCAGAAGGATGTAAAGGCAAGCACATTATAAGCAAGGGCCGAAATCAATCCGCCTGCAATTAAAAACCAATGGTACTTCACAGCTTTTTCGCGCCCAATCCGTACAGGAATAGAAAACTTGCCTGCTTTTTTGTCGGATTCAATGTCGCGGATGTTGTTGATGTTCAGTACACCCATTGAACTGAATGCCGGGAGGATTTGCAACAGGTTAATTTGGTGGGTAAACAGGTAAACCGATCCCAACACGCCTACCAATCCGAAAAATATCAAGACAGCAATATCACCCAATCCTGCATAGCCGTAGGGTTTCCGGCCAACGGTATAGGCAACGGCTGCCAGGATGCTCAACAAGCCCAAACCAAAAAAGAAAAGGAAAGCATTCCAGTTGAAGCCGAAGGCTATCCACAATAACCAAAGTCCGCTGATCAGGCA
>CAZOYJ010000256.1:0-4385 GCA_964583905.1 uncultured Roseivirgaceae bacterium | reverse complement strand
GGATGACGAACTCCTCTTTGAACACCACCGCATCGTAGCCGACCCGGGCCAAAGCCTGATCCGCATTGATAGGTTCCTGAGCGACCGGTTGGCGAATGTCTCCCGCTCTAAAATTCAAAAAGGAATTGACGATGGCTTTGTTACGGTAAACGATAACCCGGTAAAATCCAATTATAAGGTCCACCCGAATGATGTCATTATAATTTCATTCCCGGAACCTCCCCGCAATACGGAAGTTTTACCGGAAAATATCCCGCTTACTATTGTATATGAAGATGATGCCCTGCTGGTTATCCATAAACCGGCAGGCATGGTGGTGCATCCGGCTTATCAAAACTGGACGGGCACCCTGGTGAATGCCCTCGCGTATCATTTTCAAAACCTTCCGCAAATGCCCGGCAATGACGGCAAGCCGGGCCTGGTACACCGCATTGATAAAGATACGTCAGGTCTGCTCGTCATTGCAAAAACTGAAAAGGCCATGACTTCCTTAGCCAAACAGTTTTTTGATCATAGCATTGAACGAACGTACTATACCCTGGTATGGGGTATCCCCGATCCACCGGAAGGGACAATAAATGTTTACCTGGGCAGAAGTCTGAAGGATAGACGCGTTACCGCTGCTTTCCCCGAAGGTGACCACGGCCGACATGCCGTAACGCATTATAAACTGATTCGGGATTACCGGTACGTCTCGTTACTAGAATGTAAACTTGAAACCGGTCGCACCCACCAGATCCGCGCGCACCTGAAATACATTGGTCATCCCATATTTAATGATGCTACGTATGGTGGAGACCAGGTAGTAAAGGGAACCGTGTTTACCAAGTACAAACAGTTCGTTGAAAATTGTTTTAAAATTATTCCGCGCCAGGCGTTGCACGCCAAAACGCTGGGGTTCATACATCCCGAAACACAACAGTTCATGCAATTCGATTCGGAGCTACCGGAAGATTTTAATGCCGTGCTGGAAAAATGGGATAAGTACGTTCAGTACATCTGAGAACGGGTGGTTGGCATTTAGAATGGTGACGAAGCTTGTATCAGACATGGTCTATGTCCGGACTGAAAAAATTTCGGACTTACCTCAGGCCTGAAGTTTCAGCGAGTGGTCCGTTTTCAACGCTTTCCTGATCTCCTTCATGGCTTCGCGCTTAAACCGCTTGTAGCGAATCTCATCGTTGGAAGTAGCCAGCATATTTCTGATGTACGCCAGTACTTTTTCTGATTGGGATTGATCCAGGGCGTCCAGCGACTCCAGAATGCGGAGTTTTTGGGTTGCTGTTGTCATACTATTCGTGGTTGTTATACAAAGATAACGTTTATGATCCAAAAAAGTTTAGCGTAACCCACTGATAATGAAATGATAAAGGATAATTAATGTACTTTTTTGAGGTTGAGTGCCCAAAAACACCCGCCAGAACCAGGGTTAAAGTTTCTTCCTCCATTGCTTTTTCTCACCTGTACGCTTCTTTCGCTCTATGCGCTTCTGCACCGAAGCTTTAGTGGGTTTTGAACGTTTACGTGCCTTTTTTTTGGTAAAAGCAGCAGAAAGCAGTTGATCCAGCTTTACCAACACCGCCTCCTTATTCTTGAATTGCGAGCGGCTCTCCTGCGAAGTGAGCATCAACACCCCCTCTGTTGTGAGTCGGGTTTTGAGTTTTTCAAGAAGTAATGATTTCTGGTCATCGGTAAGAATCCGTGAAACGACCACGTTCCATTTCAGGGTAACTTTTGAACTAACCTTATTTACATTTTGCCCACCCGGTCCGCTGCTTCGTGAGGTCGTAAAGACCAGTTCAGGAAGTAGATCAGCAACTTGTATTCTGTGGTTTTGCACAAACCAAAGTTAATCGTAATAGGAATATGTTAGTCTAACGACTTGTTAACGTTTTAAATAACTTATCGCAAAGCTAGTTTTTAAGGAAAGTTAAAAAGTCAGTTCCTCCTCCGCCACCGCTTACATGCTTTAATTCTATACGGGTTGATGTCCGGCTAACCACTTCCCAATCTTCGGTAAGCTCTTCAAATGCCGGAGGTGCGGCAAAAGCCAGGTTGAATTTCACTTTGCCTGAACTATCTGTCGTAACACTCCAGGTGCCATTATATGTATTGGCACCATTGGCTGCCGTGACCGTGCCGTTGGTATTGAAGGTGAAAGCATACCCTGTAAAGTGGTGGGTTTCATCGGTGCCATTATCGTTGAAATACGATATCCGCCAGGTGCCACTCTGCATTGTATTGATTACAGCGTCATTGGTAAGGGGGATGCTTTCATCGGAACAGGCGTACATCACCATGAGCAAGACCAATATTTTCCTGGTTTTCATAAACTGATTTTTAACTACAAAAGGTTGGAATAAAACGTCAGGCTGGCTTTGATTAAAGTCAGCGAAGGACAAGATATTGGTCATTTAGAAAGTGGATCGGGCATACTTTTTAAATTATCGACTGATCCGAAAAATTCTCATTTTTGACAACTTAACGCGCACCATCGCCAAATCCTACATCATGTCTTCCTCAACATCAAAACTTACCATCAGCGTGCATGCCGGGTCGCCCGGTGATCCGCAATACAAGGGTATTGTAAATCCAATTTATCCATCAGCCGCATACGATTACGAAGAGGTTGCTGAAACCCAATATCCCCGATACCTGAACACGCCCAATCAACGGGCCGTAGCTCAAAAAATAGCTGCGCTTGAACGGGGTGAAGAAGGACTTATCTTCAGCTCCGGACTGGCGGCTATTATGACTTCCCTGTTTGCCTTTCTAAAACAAGGCGATCACGTGGTGATGCAAAATGATTTGTATGGCGGCACCTTTAATGCCGTAGCAGTAGAGTTTCCAAAATTTGGCATCGACTATACCCTGGTAAATGCCACTCAGCCCGAAGCATTCGAAAATGCAATCCGACAGAACACCAAGGTTATCTACATCGAAACGCCATCCAATCCTACACTTACCATTACCGACATCCGGGCTATTGTTGCCATTGCTAAAATGCACCGACTGATTTCGGTTATTGACAATACGTTTGCTTCACCGGTCAACCAGAATCCAATTGACCTGGGTATTGATATTGTTACACACAGTGGCACCAAGTACATTGGCGGCCACAGCGACCTGAGTTGCGGAGCTGTGGTAGGTTCTGCCGAACACATCAAACAAATTGCAACCTGCGCGTACCACTTCGGTGGATCGCTCGATGCGCATACCAGTTGGCTGGTAGAGCGCAGTTTAAAAACCATCGTGCTCCGCGTCCGGCAACAAAATGAAAACGCACTAAAGATCGCCACTTGGCTTAAAAGCCAACCGAAAGTTAAAACCGTGTATTATCCCGGATTGTCCGATCATCCCGGTCATGAAATTGCAAAAGCTCAAATGCCGGGTGGCTTTGGTGGCATGCTGGCCTTTGAAGTAGCGGGAGATGCGGTTGCGTTTATCAATCGGTTAAAGCTCATTAAACGCGCCATTAGCCTTGGGGGTGTAGAAAGTACGATTTGTGTGCCGGCTAAAACTTCGCACATTAAAATGAGTGCCGAAGAGCGCGTTAAAATCCACGTAACGGATAACCTGGTTCGGCTATCGGTTGGCATTGAAGAGGCCGGGGATATTGTAAGGGATATTGATCAGGCACTGTAATTTACTTTTATGCACGCATGTCCGCCAAATATGTTCGTGTAAGTTCTTGTTGAAGCCTGTCCTTTCCGAATCAGAAAAATTACTCTACTTCTACGATCATCTCAATCTCAACGGCAATGTTTGAAGGCAGGGCGTACATCCCTACGGCTGCGCGTGCATGTTTTCCCTTTTCACCAAACACGGCCACCATCAAATCCGAGAAGCCATTGATCACTTTAGGTTGATCGGTGAAATCTTCCGTGCAATTCACCATGCCCAAAACTTTTACAATACGTTTCACTTTTCCCAAATCACCGATTTCATTTTTCAAGGTTGACAGTAATGCGATGCCGGTTTGGCGCGCGGCCTCATAGCCTTGTTCCAGCGTTAAGTCCTTCCCTACTTTCCCCTGGATGTTAGTACCATCGGCACGCGTGGGACCGTGCCCGGCCAGAAAAATAAGATTCCCGGTACGCACAGCACGAACATAATTGGCCATAGGCGATGGCGGTGTGAACAATTCTATTTTTAGCTCCTTTAATTTTGCTTCAGGGCTTTGCGCCAGGGCCGCTCCTGCCAGTGCAAACAAGGCGATCAATACAAAACATTTCTTCATAACAATTTCTTTTAATTTTACCGATGTTGACATACGGTTGTCACTCCATCAAACTTACTTTGTTCCGCTAACTTCAACAACTAATGCCTGCAAAAGAAAAAACAAGATGTGCCTGGTGTCTTAAATTCCAACAATACATCGATTA
>CAZOYJ010000255.1:0-4405 GCA_964583905.1 uncultured Roseivirgaceae bacterium | reverse complement strand
TAAGGTAATCGGCCGCCCGGTGCTGTAGGTAAAGTTTGTGCCCAGGGTCCAACGTTCATTCAAATCGAAAGCGGCCACTACATTTACCACATGACGCCTGTCGTGGTTGGCGCGAAATGCCTGGTCGAGGTTAACACCCGGAATTTTGCGCATGGTTTTCGATAACGTGTAACTTACCGAACCGGTGAGTTTGCCTTCCTTCTTGTTGAGGAAAAATTCGATTCCCTGCGACCACGATTTACCCTGACGAAATTCGGTAGACAAATCTTCGTTAAAGAAAATCTCGGCATTATCGGCAAAGTCGGTTACGTTTTGAATGTCTTTGTAGTACGCTTCAACCGAAAATTCGTACGTATTCCCCTTAACGTTGCGGAAGTACCCAACAGCCACCTGATCGGCAACTTGTGGTTTCAGGTAATACCCACTTGGATTCCAGGTGTTGAACGGAACGGGAACGGTGCCACTGGAAATCAGGTGCGTGTTCTGCACCATACGGTTGTACGACAGTTTGATCGATTGGTCTTCGCGAAGCAGGTAATGCAAGCCGAAGCGTGGTTCCAGGTTAATGTAAGCCTTTATCGTTTCAAAGGCATCATACTGCAACGTATCGGTGCGGATTACATTGATATTATCCTGGGGATCTTCGTATAGATACACTTCTGACTTCCCAACATTTTGAAAGAGCGAAAGGCGCAAACCATAATCAGCCGTTAATTTATCGCTGATTTTATGACGGTTGCTGATGTACCAAGCATGATCAAGCGCATAGAGTTTCATCAGTTCAACGGTTTGAAACATGGAGCCATCAGTGTTGGGTGAAATTTTGCCCGGTGAAAAACGCCTGCCGGTGAGGTGATACCCGAAAGAAATCTCATGGTTAAGGTTAACAAAGTACGACAGGTCATTTTTTAGACTTACTTCCTGCAGGTTGGAAGTCCATTGAAAACCCTGAACCGGATCTTCGAGCTCCAGTTTATAATCGAAGTTGCTGGCAATTAACGTTGTATTGGAGAACAACTTTTCGCCAAACAAATGGTTCCAGCGGAAAGTACCGGTGGCATTGCCCCATCCAAAACCAAAATTGTCATCAAACCGGAAGATATCGCGACCGGCATAAAAAGCGGCAAAAAACCGGTTGTTGTTATTCTTGCGCCAGTTCAGTTTAGCGTTGATATCGTAAAAGTATACGATGTTATCCTGGTTAGTGGCCTTTAAAAAAACGTCAGCGTAAGAGCGTCTGGCTGAAACAATGAATGAGCTTTTTTCTTTCTGAAGCGGCCCCTCCACCATCAGTCGGCTGGCCATTGTGCCCAGCCCACCGGCAACGCCCAGGTTCTTATTGTTGCCGTCTTTCGTTCGCACTTCAAGAATACTGGAAAGTCGGCCGCCAAAGCGGGCCGGTATACCACCCTTATACAGTTCCGAGTCTTTAATCACATCGGCATTGAACACAGAAAACAAGCCGAACAAATGAGAAGGATCATACACCGGAGCTTCGTCTATCAGAATAAGGTTCTGATCGGCACTGCCGCCCCGCACAAAAAAACTTGAAGTACCCTCGCCTGCCGAGATGACACCCGGTAACATCTGAATATTTTTTATGATATCTACTTCACCGAACAATGCCGGAAGTTTGCGCACTTGTTCCATGTTCAGGGTATTGCGGCTCATTTGGATGCCGGTAACATTTTCATCCAGGGGGGTATCGCGTATCACCACCTCCTGAATAACGATAGCCTCTCCATCGATGTCGATGTTCATAGCCAGGTCTTTTTCAAGGGTTACAGATAACGTCTTTGTTTTGTACCCCACATAACTAATCAACATTTCATAGCTACCCGCAGGAAGGGTTAAGGAATAAAATCCGTAGGCATTGGTGGTGGTTCCAGACTGGATTTGAGGAAGGTACACAGTAGCGCCAATCAGTTCTTCCCCGTTCTGACCATCCCGGATGTAACCGTTTATGGTAAACTTCTGTTGGCTGAATGCACTTGCGCTGGCAAGCAACATCGTAAATACAAGTAAAATTCGTTTCATTTTGGTGAATTATACCGGTATTCAACGGGGGGGTTGCCAGAAAGATTTACAGAATTTTTTGTTTAATTTTTACTTAACATTGAATCATGTTCAAAAAGCTGCGCGAATTGTACCGCGAATACAAGCCCTATGTGCGGGTTGATTTGATTATGTATGGGGTATTGGTTTTGCTGATAATCATTTACTTTTTGATCGAATCGCTTACATAAGCGAGATCTTTCCCGTTTCTTAAAATTCGTCATCTAAAAAAAGAAAGAGGGTGTCTCCTAACATTTGATCTATGAACAAACATAGGAGATAGCCCTCTTTCTTCCGGAATTAAAATCCGGTTTAAAACTTCACGTTTACTGCAAAATTAATTATGGTCCCCAATTGGCTAAAATGATAGCCATCATAACTCATCTGTGAATAGCGTTGATTAAATGTGATAAGGTTGGATTCAACTTGGCGTGGCGTTAATCCAAAATAACCAGGAACAGGTGTTGTGCTGTTCAGCAAACTAGTGCCATTAGCATTTAGGGCAACAAACTTCCATTCGGGCAGCACGTTTAACAGATTGTTCACATTAAGTGCTAAAGTAACCTTATCGCTGGCATTGTATGTTATGGACAAATCTGTGACTACTTTCGTCTCAAATTCAATTTTTAAATCGGAGCTCATGCCGGCATTTCTAAATTCTGTAGGTCCGAACACGGTATTGTACAAGCCAAAATTAAACTTACCTGTCGTGTAATCAACACCGAGAATGGCTTTGAATTTAGGTCGTGACGTAAACAACAGTGCTTCCTGAGTTGCATCAATAACCTCTTGGTTGGTTTGTTCGGCAAACTTAGGGTTCCGGATGCTGCCAGTCCTTTCATTTTTAAGTTGGTAGTTACCGGCAAAATTTATCCCAACAGTGCCTTTTCCAAGTCTTATTCCGCTGTAGTTACCTACCAGGTCAATCCCGCTTGTCCGCGTATCAATTGCGTTGGAGAAGAAAGAAACACTAACTACATCGGCAATCACATTGGAAGGATCCAGCTCATTGCTAAGTACAATCCTGTCATCAACCTTAATGTCGTAAAAATCTAAGGTAAGATTAAAATTATCCGAAGGCTTCAGACCAATTCCAAAGGTGAAGTTCGTTGATTTTTCAGCATCCAGTTTCGGAATCTCCATCAACTTCGCCTCTTTTGAAACATTGTTTACCAATCCAGATACCTGAATTCCCTGGCCGGGCACAAAACTGTACTGTGTCTTTTGTGTATAAATCTGATGCAGGGATGGAGCCCTGAAACCTGTTGAATACGATGTCCTCAGGGTCATCTTTCCATTAGGCAACTTATAACGTGTGCTGAACTTATAAACAAAAGCATCGCCAAAGTCACTGTAATCTTCATATCTCCCCGTCACGTCAACAAGAAAATCTTCTGTAAAATCAAACCCAAAGCTAAGGTAACCGCCAAAATTATAACGGTTTGATGCAAATGAATTCTCTGCCGTGTTACCCGCATAGGAATCGGCACCCCCGGCATCGTAGGAAGCCACATCACCTTCAATTACTTCAAATGTTTCGGAACGAAACTCCGATCCGAAAGCCAGGCTGACCTTATCGGACAACGATCTTGAGATATCGATGTTACCAACAAGGTGATCAAATTTTACTCCTCCTGCACGGAAGGTTACAGGGCTGTTTTCGCGGTATTTAAATGCTCCCCGAATCATTTCATCATCGTCAACAACTCCGTCATTATCAAGGTCACCCAAATAAATATCCGGCTCACGCAAACCGGCTGTGTTTCGGTTGTGTGAGTTCCTGACGCCCCACAATTGCGTGTTTCCGCCAAGAGTCAAACTTAAGTCAGTATTCCAACCATTCTTAGCTGATTTTAAACCCAGTGTTGCATTGTAATCGTTCAGGTCGCCATCAAAGGTAGGAACATAGCCCAGGTAGGAGTTGGGGTTTACTCCATCACCGAAAAAATCCAATAAGTACGGATAGTCAGCCAATGTACGCCAATAGGGTGTACGATAGTTAGCAAAGCTGTTTACTTTTTTATACACATAGGCGGCATTAAAGTAAAGGCTAACGTTATCACTTAAATCAGAACCACCGTTGACCAGGAATTTCGCTGCTGTCGTCTCGGGCGAACCGTTTATGTTTCCGGCATCCGGCATTTTTGCAAGAAACGCCTGCACTACGTTCAAATCGGCTCCAAAATCTCCTGCTTCCCCTTCTGCACTCACTTTGCCGGGCCGGTTGGCAAGACCTACTTTTGAAAAGTCAACTGTATAATTAAGAAATCCGTTGTTACCCAGGTTTGTTCCGTTATTTACGCTCAACCCTAACAAGCCGCCATCGCCCTCCGAAGTTATCCCTGTCCGT
>CAZOYJ010000254.1:0-4427 GCA_964583905.1 uncultured Roseivirgaceae bacterium | reverse complement strand
TAAAAACAAATCGGTCAACGACAAACGGAAACTTACTGCGTATGAATACGACACGTATTCCAAAATAGAGATTGATATTGATAACATCACCGACAAATTCCGGCAGAAGAAAATGGTTTCGAAGATTACCCAGGTGCTGGACAGCATTGATCGGATAGCCGGGGAGGATGGAAAACCCGTATTGCCGGTTTTCATTTCCGAAAGTGTGGGTAAATATTATTTCCGCAGCAACCCCGATCTGAAGTTTGAAAACATCAAGGAAACTAAAATCAGCGGGATTGGATTTGAAGACGGCTCTTTGATGGCACAGTTGGTAGGCTCTTCGTTTCAGGAATATAATTTTTATAAAAACTGGTTAACCATTCTTGAGAAGGATTTCGTGTCGCCCATTGCCGATGGTTGGCGATTGTATTATGAGTACGATTTACTGGATAGCTTGTTCATTGGCGAAGACTATTGTTACCGGTTAGATTTTTTCCCGAAGAGTCCGCAAGCCCTGGCCTTTACCGGTACCCTGTGGATTACTAAAAAAGAGTTTGCCCTGAAGCAGATTGAAGTAACGGTAGGGCGTGCCGCCAACCTGAATTTTATCGAGAAGATTAAAATCCACCAGGAGTTGGTCAAAACGGATTCAGCAGCCTGGATACCTTCCAAAAACCGCGTACTGATTGATGTAGGTCAGGTGAATGATCAATGGGCCGGCATGTTGGCCAAGTTTTATACATCGAATAAGAATATTCTGGTTAACCAACCCAAGGACGTTAAGTTTTATGAGCGTCCGATCTTGCTGGACGAGGGCTATATTCTGAATCAGCAAAACGAAGACCATTGGAACACGTTGCGGCATGATCCGCTAACGGAAACCGAAAAGAATGTTTACCGCATGATTGATACCTTGCAACACATTCCGGTTGTTCGTACGTACATCGATATCATGAAAATAATGGTCAATGGGTACAAATCGGCAGGCAAAATTGATATCGGGCCTTACCTAAGTTTAGTTGCGGTTAATAACATTGAAGGTTTCCGGATTCAGTCGGGTTTTCGCACCAACCACCACTTCAGCAAGAAATGGGTTTTTGGCGGTCAATTGGGGTATGGTTTTAAGGATGAGCGAATCAAATATTCGGCATTTGCAAAATATATCGTTGATCGGAAACACTGGACCACCGTTAGCCTGCGGGTGCGAAGCGACCTTGGACGTGTGGGTATTGATGATGAAAACCTGGCGGATAATTATTTGTTTCTGGCCGCCACCCGGTTCGGGATTTTCCGAAGGGGGTATTATTTTGAGGAATCGCGGTTTAATTTTCAACGCGAACTAACCAAGGGATTTTCGCAGCGTATTGCTTTTCGGTACAACACGTTCAAGCCGGTTTTTGATTTCGGATATTTTGAAAACCCGGGCGATGTATCTTCCCTGCAGCAGAATTTTCAAACGGCTGAAGTTATTCTTGAGTCGCGGTTTGCCCGCGATGAGCTGTTCATCCAATACGATAATGAACGCGTGAGCCTGGGCGCTCAGAAGTGGCCCGTGTTAACGTTCCGGTACACCTATGGCCTGAAAGGTGTTGGTGGCAGTGATTTTGAATACAGCAAGTACCGGTTGAGTGTATTAAAGCGATTGCCGATGGGGCCGTTCGGTACGGGCCGGGTTACCCTTACGGGGGAATACATTGATGGCGTACTTCCGTATCCGTTGTTATCGATGCACATCGGGAATGAAACACCTTTTTATACCGATGTTATTTATAACCTGATGAATTTTGGCGAGTTTTTCAGCGACCGGTTTGTGTCGCTGCAGTACCGGCAAAACTTTGAGGGCTTTTTACTAAACCGCATTCCGTTGATGCGGAAATTAAAATGGCGGTTAACCGGGTTAGCCAATGTGATGTACGGTGATGTTAGCGAACGAAACCAGGTCATCAGTTACCCGCTTCCGTTTCCGGAAGGCAACAGCAACCTGACGCTTGATAAGCCCTATGTTGAATTGGGTTATGGGGTTGAGAATATTTTCCGGTTTTTACGGGTGGATTTTATTCATCGCCTGAATTACCTCGAGAATGACCGTGCCCGGAGTTTTGGTGTGTTGTTTACCGCGCAATTCAAATTGTAAGATTTCGCAGGAGCGAATACCCCACAAAACCCACTAATCCCCCTATATTTGCGCAAAATTTAAACCACTGCAATGACTGTAAAGATTAGTTTACCTGATGGGAGCGTTCGTGAGTTTCCCGCTGGGGTAAAGGGAATGGAAATCGCCCGGAGCATCAGTGAAGGACTCGCCCGGAATGCTCTGGCCATTGAAGTGAATGGTGAAATTCAGGACCTGTCGCGGTCTATTGATTCCGATGCTGCCATTAAAATTCTGACGTGGAATGATGCCGGTGGTAAATATGCCTTCTGGCATTCCTCGGCACACGTAATGGCCGAAGCCTTAGAGGCCCTTTACCCGGGTGTTAAATTTGGAATAGGCCCTCCAATCGAGAATGGATTTTATTACGATGTCGATCTTGGCGACAAATCATTTGGGGAAGACGACCTGCTGGCGTTGGAAACCATGATGAAGGAATTGGCGAAACAGGAGAATACGTTCACGCGCAGGGAGGTTTCCAAAGCTGAAGCGCTGGCGTACTTTACCCGGAAAGAAGATCCGTATAAGCTTGAGTTGATCAGCGATTTAACGGATGGTACCATAACGTTTTACGAGCAAGGCAACTTTACCGATTTGTGTAAGGGCCCGCACATTCCCCATACCGGCTTCATCAAGTCTGTTAAGTTACTGAACGTAGCCGGTGCCTATTGGCGCGGCAACGAAAAGAACAAAATGTTAACCCGCATCTACGGCATTACCTTCCCGAAACAGAAAGAACTGGAAGAATACCTTCACCTGCTGGAAGAGGCTAAAAAGCGCGATCACCGAAAATTGGGAAAGGAGTTGGAGTTGTTTACGTTTTCCGAAAAGGTAGGTATGGGCTTGCCGTTGTGGTTGCCAAAAGGTACGATACTTCGCGAGCGTCTTGAGCAGTTTATGCGCAAGGCGCAGGTAAAGGCCGGGTACGATCCGGTAGTTACACCCCATATCGGAAGCAAAGCGTTGTATGTAACCTCCGGTCATTACGAGAAATACGGTAAGGATTCGTTTCAACCCATCCATACTCCGGATGAAAACGAAGAGTTCCTGTTAAAACCCATGAACTGTCCGCATCATTGCGAAATCTATAAATCGAAACCCCGATCGTATAAGGACCTTCCCATCCGGTTGGCTGAATTCGGAACGGTTTATCGTTATGAGCAAAGCGGTGAGCTTCACGGATTAACCCGGGTGCGTGGCTTTACGCAGGACGATGCGCACATCTTTTGTCGCCCCGATCAGGTAAAAGAAGAGTTTATAAAAGTGATCGATCTGGTACTGCATGTGTTCACTTCGCTGGGCTTCGAAAATTATACGGCACAGGTTTCCCTTCGCGATCCGGAAAACAAAGCCAAGTACATTGGGGCTGATGCGTTGTGGGACCGGGCCGAGCGAGAAATCCAGGAAGCGGCAGATGAACGTGGCTTGACGACCATTGCTGTGAAAGGCGAGGCGGCCTTTTATGGACCCAAATTAGACTTCATGGTAAAGGATGCCCTCGGACGGAGTTGGCAGTTGGGCACCATCCAGGTGGATTACCAATTACCCCAGCGATTTGAGTTGGAGTATGTAGGATCGGATAACCAGCGCCACCGGCCGGTAATGATACACCGGGCGCCTTTTGGCTCACTGGAGCGGTTTGTGGCCGTGCTGATTGAGCATTGTGCCGGGAATTTTCCATTGTGGCTTACGCCCGATCAGGTGGCTGTGCTGCCCATTTCGGAGCGGTTCAACGACTATGCCGGAGAAGTGTTTAGCATGCTTAAAGAATTGGATATCAGGGGTTTGTTAGATGACCGGGACGAGAAGATCGGGCGAAAAATCCGGGATGCCGAAGTGAAGAAGATACCCTATATGTTGATTGTGGGGGAAAAGGAAGCCTCCGAGCGTAGGGTCTCAGTGCGCCTTCATGGCCAGGGCGATCAGGGAAGCTTGTCGCTGGAGGAGTTTGTGGAGCAGTTTAAAGTTGCTTCGGCCGTTCCGAATAGCTGATGGGTGTACGACAGTTTTGCCAAAAGGATTTCTCTTGGGAGTCAGGACAAAAAACCATTTTTCTACCACCCCTGCCTACCGGCAGGCAGGCTAACCCCCTCCAAAGGGGGATAGGTAAAGGAGTTTTTTGAAAATTCCCATGGAGTTGAAGTGAGATACAAAACGGTCGTACACCCCTTACTCAGGCAATGCGGTTGGGCTGAGGTACTCACGGTGCCAAAACTACCTGGCCGCTATTCTGGTTCCAACAGGGATTATCCGGAGCCGGCCAAAAATTTCTGCATGGCCTCAACCACCCGTT
>CAZOYJ010000253.1:2498-4446 GCA_964583905.1 uncultured Roseivirgaceae bacterium | reverse complement strand
GGTGCATGCCGGTGCTCAAGAATCCGGGCGAAGGCCGGAATTTTCTGCAGAATTTTATCAGGATCAAGTTTACGCCCTTCTTTCGCGGCCGATTCTGGCGACCAATCGAATTTGGTTCCCAGGGTAATAATTTTACCAATCCGGTGTGGATATAAACAGGCAAGCCTTACGGCAACATACCCGCCCATGCTATAGCCGAAAATATCAACCGGCTGAAGCTGATGTTGGTCCAAAAAGTAAAGCACATCATCGGCAAATGTTTCGATGTCGAAAAATTCCTTAAACGCTTCACCGCTATGCCCGGAAAAATTCATGCTAAAAACTTCGCGACCGGCCTGCGCAAGCATTTGCTTCAGCGGATCCAATTGTGTGCTGGATCCCAGCGCGCCATGCAACAACAGTATAGGATTCATGATGGGTTCCAGGTTGCAGTCAGGATCCGGTCTTTGTTGCTGATGTCCTTGACGATGGAAATATCCGAATACCCTTCCGCTTCAAACACATTGGCCGTATCGGTGCCCAGGCCTTCGTTGATTTCTACCAACACCTTACCCTTTGGCTTGAGTACTTTTTTAGCGCGGGCAGCAATGGCCTTGTAAAATATTAACGGGTCAGTATCCGGAACAAACAAGGCCAGGTGAGGTTCATAATCTACCACATTTTGTTGCATAATTTTTTTTTCCTGCTGGGTTATGTAAGGCGGGTTGCTCACCAGGATGTCCACATCTGTAACCGGAATATCCTCAATCAAGATATCATGTTTAATTAACTGAACTGCCGGTTCAAGCCTTTCAACATTTTGTTGGGCTACGGCAAGCGCCTCATCGCTGATGTCGGTTGCAAACACATTGGCCTGAGGCAGTAATGCTTTTAAGGAAATGGCTATGCATCCGCTGCCGGTTCCGATGTCTACGATTCTGATTTCCGTTGGTTCATCCAAAATGGGTGCTGCAGGATGCGGCACAAGTTTTACCAATTCTTCTGTTTCCGGCCGGGGAATCAACACAGCCGGATTAACCATAAATTTTCTTCCCAAAAAATCTGCTTCACCAAAAATATATTGAATGGGTTCGTTCTGATTAAGCCGCTGGATAATGTTATCGAGTTGTGCCAGCGCTTCCGATGATACTTCCAGTTCTTTTTCCATCAGAATTTCGGTAGTGGAGAGTTCCAACTCATGCTCCATTACCCGGAAAACAAGTTGCTGCTTCTCATCAGTTGCTTCGGGCAGCGTTAGTTTATTAACCAGCTCGGAAAAGAGTTTTTTAGAATTCACGGGCTTCATCAATCTTTCTGTTGAAAAACGTAATATTATACCGGCTTGTAAAAATAAGCATGCAGAAGCACGATCACCACCAGGATGAACTTTTTATGCAGCGTGCGCTGGAATTGGCAACGCTGGGGCGAGGTTTTGTAAGTCCCAATCCGCTGGTAGGGTGTGTGGTTGTTCATGATCATAAAATTATTGGCGAAGGTTGGCACCAAAAATTTGGCGAAGCGCATGCCGAAGTAAATGCCCTTCAGGCGGTGCAAGACAAGTCATTGCTCCCGGAAAGCACTGTATACGTAAACCTTGAGCCGTGTTCGCATTTCGGTAAAACGCCTCCGTGTGTTGACCTGCTCCTCCGGCATTCGGTAAAAAAAGTTGTCATCGGAAACATCGATACTCATCCCAAGGTTTCGGGAGAAGGCATAAAGAAATTACGCGAAGCCGGTATTGAAGTGATTACGGGCATCCTCGACAAACAAGGAAGAGAACTCAACAAGCGGTTCTTTACACAGGCAGAGAAGCAACGTCCTTATATCCTGTTAAAATGGGCACAGACTTCCGATGGATTTATCGCCCACGAAAACTATGAATCAAAATGGATCAGTAACGAATATTCCCGCCAGCTTGTACACAAATGGCGAAGCGAAGAAGATGCTGTACTGGTGGGCACCAAAACGG
>CAZOYJ010000253.1:0-2398 GCA_964583905.1 uncultured Roseivirgaceae bacterium | reverse complement strand
CTTGTACACAAATGGCGAAGCGAAGAAGATGCTGTACTGGTGGGCACCAAAACGGTCTTTCACGACAATCCACAACTAAACGTTCGCGACTGGAGTGGGCGCAATCCGGTGCGCATTGTTATCGACCGGTTTTTGAAGTTGAGCGATAAGCTTCAGGTTTTTGATCGATCGCAAAAAACCATCGTATACAATTTGTTGAAACACGAGGAGCACGAAAACCTTGTGCTGATGCGGTTGGACGAAGAAAATTTTCTTCAGCAACTATTGCATGATCTGCTCCGGCATAATATTCAGTCGGTTATGGTTGAAGGCGGAGCCCAAACCCTTCAGTTTTTTCTGGATGCCGGATGGTGGGACGAAGCCCGGGTGTTTGTTTCCAAGCGAACGTTTGGCAAGGGCATTCCTGCACCCGGCCTCAACGGAAACCTTTTTGCAGAAGAAAACGTCATCACTGATAAACTTTTCACCTATTATCCCCGCCATGGAAAAAGTCAGCATTAAAGAAAAATTCAGCCAGTTTTCCGATCACTGGAATCCCCGCATTATTGGCGAACTCAACGGTCAGCACGTTAAAGCGGCAAAACTGAAGGGTGCGTTCATCTGGCATCATCACAAACAGGAAGACGAAATGTTTCTGGTGATAAAAGGAACCTTGAAGATGGAATTTCGCGAAAAAGTTGTTGAAGTAAAAGCGGGTGAGTTTATCATTGTTCCGCGCGGTGTAGAGCACAAACCTGTTGCCGAAGAAGAAGTTGAACTGTTGTTGTTTGAACCGGCTTCCACATTGAATACGGGAAACATTGAAAATGAAAAAACAAAGAAAACGCTTGAAAAGATTTGATAACTTTGCTTTATGAAATTTACTATTGTCATTGAGAAATCTGAAGATGGCTGGTATGTGGGGCAATTGGAGGAAGTTCCTGCTGCTATTTCACAGGGAAGAACCATTGAAGAGTGCAAGGCAAATGTCTTGGACGCACTCGCTGAAGTGTTTAAGGCAAACCGTGCGTTAATTCAAGTTGAATATAAAGGGAGGGATATAATCAAAGATTCAATTGAATTAGTAGGTTGAAGCGTAAGGCGTTCATAAGACATCTTCATGAAAACGATTGTCTGCTGTTGCGGGAAGGTGCCAATCACTCAATCTATCACAATCCCAAAAACAAAAAGCAGAGTGCGGTTGGGAGACACGCTGAACTTTCCGATTTGCTATGTAGAAAGATTTGTAAACAATTAGAAATACCCATTAAAAAATAATGGCCGAAGAACTCATCATTTCAACATCAACCGATAAGCAGGAGCGTTACAATGCGCTCATTCCTCAACTTGAGGCCCTGGTAACAGGCGAGCCCGATCTTATCGCCAACCTTTCCAACATCGCGGCAGCGCTAAAACAAACTATGGATTTTTTTTGGGTGGGATTTTACCTCGTAAAAGATAACCAACTGGTACTGGGGCCATTTCAGGGACCGATTGCCTGCACCCGAATCAATTTAGGAAAAGGCGTGTGCGGCACCTCCTGGAAGGAAAAGCGAACGATTATTGTTCCGGATGTAGATCAGTTTCCCGGGCACATTGCCTGCAGCTCAGCTTCCAAATCTGAAATAGTATTGCCAGCCTTCAAACATGGCGAAGTGTACCTGGTGTTGGATGTAGACAGCGATAAGCTAAACGATTTTGATGCCACCGATGCAGAAGCCCTCGAAAGGGTTATGCGCATCATCGAACCGTTACTGTAAGCCGCATGAATTCTTCCGGACTATTGTCCTTATACCATCAGCGGTCACAACATTTCTCAACCCTTCTTGATGAAAAGAATAAAATCATTAACCGGGTCTCAACAGCACGACTCATTACGGCATTACTTCTGACCATTACTGCTTATTTTTTATTTCAGAACTTTTTGCATGTGTATCCACTTTTTGGTTTGCTGATAGGATTCGTCTTACTGGTGCGTTGGCACAGCAACCTCTTTGCAGAAAAAAGTCATCTTGAAAACCTCGTGGCCGTTAACAAAAATGAAATAGCTTCTCTGAAAGGTGATGATACAGCACAGCCAACCGGTCATGAATTTCTTCATCCACAACATGCCTACGCATCCGATCTTGACATTTTCGGTGAAGCATCTGTTTACCAATATCTTAACCGGGCCTGCACGGCATCGGGTAGAGAGATGTTGGCCGCACGGTTAGCATCACCGCTCACGTCAGCAACCGCTGTAACCGACAACCAACATTCCATACGTGAACTAAGTTCTCAGCTTGAGTTTCGTCAGCAGTTTCAGGCCACGGGCATGAACATTCAGGACACAGAAAATGATCGTACCCAATTGCGGGAGTGGGTGGCTCATCCTTTCCTGTTGTATTCAAGCTCCTTGTTCCGCTATCTTCTTTTTTTA
>CAZOYJ010000252.1:0-4488 GCA_964583905.1 uncultured Roseivirgaceae bacterium | reverse complement strand
TTGGGAAAAGCGCCACCACATCGTTGAGCCACAACGCACCGATACGAACATCCGGATGTATTCCGATGAGGATCTGAAAAAGATCATTAATGTTTCGCTCTTAAATAATCAGGGCATCAAGATTTCGCGCATAGCCGATATGTCGGCAGCGGAAATCAACACCAGGATCCTCGAACTGAGCGAACAGAAGCCGGAAGCCGACATCTTTATCGACCAGATGATTGTGGCCATGATGGACATGGACGAAGCGAAGTTCGAAGCCGTAATTTCAAAACTTACCGACCGTTTCGGGTTTGAAAAAACCATCACCGGCATGGTGTATCCCTTCCTCGATAAAATCGGGGTACTCTGGCAAACCGGCAACATCACTCCGGCCCATGAACATTTCATCACCAACCTCATCCGCCAGAAAATCATCACCGCCATTGCCGCCCTACGCATTCCGCCCAGAACAGCTCCGAAAGCCGTACTCTTTCTTCCGGAAGGTGAACTGCACGAGTTAGGACTGCTCTTCTACCATTACCTGGTGCGCCACAAAGGATTTTACACCTACTACCTCGGTCAATCGGTTCCGTACAAAGACCTGAAAGAAGTGTATGCCATCCATAAACCCGTGGTCATGATCACCTCACTCATCTCCACGCCACCGGCCTCGCAACTGCAAGGCTATATGAACAACTTGTCGGCCGACTTCCCCGAATGTACCGTTCTCGCCTCGGGACTAACGCTGCGCAACACGGCCTTTGTGGTTCCTAAAAATGTGAAGTCGTTTTACAAGGCCACGGAGCTTCCCGGCCTGCTGGAAGCACTCCGATCCTAACCCCGAATCCTGTTTAACCTTACGGGATAGCCGTTCAACAAGACCTCCTTTTGTTTAACGTTCCAAAATCAAACCGGCTGGAATAGGGATTTTTGAATTATTCCATTAGACAAAAACGCGATTCTGACCCTTTTTTAAACATTTAGGTCTACAATTGTTTAATGATATACGAAAATCATTAAACAATAATCGCCATGTCAACCACTGAATTCAACGTACAATTGTCCACATTGCGCCCCACGCTCAAGGCGTTTACCCGGAGGTTTACCAACAACCGCGAAGAGTCGAACGACTTGGTGCAGGACACCCTGCTGAAGGCGCTGACTTACCGCAGTAAATTCCGCGAAGACACCAACCTGAAAGGGTGGCTGTTTACCATCATGCGCAACACGTTCATCAACAACTACCGGAAAAATCAGCGGGCAAAAACTTCACACGATGACACCAAAGAGTTGTACTATCTCAACGTGGAAGACACGCATACGTTCAGTTCACCCGGATCAAGCTTTGAATACAAAGACATTTGGAACAACGTAAACGCCTTGCGTGAAGAGTTACTCACTCCGTTCAAAATGCACACCTCGGGCTACAAGTACCATGAGATTGCCGAACACCTGAATATTCCGATCGGAACGGTGAAAAACCGCATTTTTCATGCGCGTAAGGAGATTCAAAGCAAGTTGGCCGGATATTGATTATCTTGTACTACCCTTTCGCTGTTCTTAACCATAAAAGATGAAAACAATCGCTGTCATTGGCTCAGGCTTTTCAGGCTTATCAGCAGCCTGCCATCTCGCCAAGGCAGGGTATGCAGTAACCGTATTTGAAAAGAACAGCTCACCGGGAGGCCGCGCCCGAAAATTTGATGCGCAGGGATTTACCTTCGACATGGGGCCCAGTTGGTATTGGATGCCCGATGTGTTTGAAAAGTTTTTTGCAACCTTCGGTAAACGTTCTTCCGATTATTATACACTTGAACGCTTAGATCCTTCGTATCGCATTTACTATTCTTCGGAAGACCAACTCGATATTCCCAGCGGCATCGATGCGCTTTGCGCGATGTTTGAACAGCTGGAACCCGGCAGCAGTAAAAATCTGTTGAAGTTCCTCGAAGAAGGAAAATACAAATACGACATCGGAATAAATCAACTGGTGTACAAACCGGGACTTTCGGTGTTCGAGCTGCTGGATCCAAAACTTATTGCGGGCGTTTTCAAACTCCATGTTTTTCAATCGCTCGCTACGTACGTCCGGAAATATTTCAAAACCAAAAAACTGATTCAATTGCTGGAGTTCCCGGTACTGTTTCTGGGTGCTACGCCACAAAAAACCCCGGCCCTTTACAGCTTAATGAATTATGCCGACATGGCGCTCGGTACCTGGTATCCGCAGGGCGGCATGCACAAAGTAATTGACGGCATGGTGCAACTGGCCGGTGAACTGGGGGTGCAATTTGAATTCAGCAGTGCCGTAGAACAACTTGAACTGAATGCCGTGAAGGCAAAAGGAATTGTGGTGAATGGCACCTTCCGGCCGTTTGATTTCATCGTAGCCGGTGCCGATTATCATCACGTGGAGCAACACCTGTTGCCCAAGTCGTTCCGCAGGTACGATGAAGCCTATTGGGACAGCCGGGTGCTGGCGCCTTCCAGCCTCATCTTTTACCTCGGCCTCAATAAAAAGGTGGAAGGCATCCTCCACCATACCCTTTTCTTCGACCAGGATTTTGGAAAGCACGCAGAAGAAATTTACGAGAACCCGCAGTGGCCTACCGCTCCGCAGTTTTACATCAGCTGCCCCTCCAAAACCGACCCGACCGTAGCGCCTGCAGGGCATGAAAACATGTTTATCCTGATGCCGGTTGCCCCGGATTTGAAGGATGACGAAGCCACGCGCGAACGGTATTTCAACCTGGTCATCGACCGGTTTGAAAAACTTACCGGGCAATCCATCCGCGAGCATATCGTGTTTAAGCGCAGTTATGCCCACAACGATTTCGTAGCCGATTACAATGCCTATAAAGGAAATGCCTACGGCCTGGCCAATACCCTCCTGCAAACGGCCAACCTGAAACCGGGCATCTTAAACAAAAAGATCAGCAACTTGTTTTATACGGGTCAGCTTACCGTACCCGGACCAGGAGTACCACCTTCCCTCATTTCAGGGCAGGTCGTGGCCGGTGAATTGATTAAGCGCGACAACCACTAACCGACCTGACATGAAAGAACTTTACGACCAGGTAGCCCTTCGGTGCAGCAAGCTCACCACCCGTGCGTACAGCACCTCGTTTTCATTGGGCATCCTTTGCCTGAAAAAAGAATTGCGCAATCCCATTTACAGCATTTACGGTTTTGTCCGGTTTGCAGATGAAATTGTAGACTCGTTTCACGGCTACAACAAAGGCGATTTGTTGCAACGCTTCAAAGAGGATACATACACTGCAATAAAAGAAGGGATTAGTCTGAACCCGATCCTGCACAGCTTTCAACAAACGGTACGCGACTATAACATCGACCGGTCATCCATCGACTTGTTTTTGCGCAGCATGGAGATGGACCTTGAACTTAAATCGTACGACTCACCCGGGCTGAAGCAATACATTCTGGGCTCGGCCGAAGTAGTAGGACTAATGTGCTTGCGGGTTTTTGTTCAAGGGGATGATGCGCGCTTTGAAGCCTTGAAACCGTATGCCATGAGCCTGGGTTCGGCCTTTCAAAAAATAAATTTCCTGCGCGACCTGCAAGCCGATTATGTACAGATGGGTCGCTCCTACTTTCCAGACCTGGACTTGAAACACTTCAACGAAGAAAAGAAGAAAGAAATTGAAGCCGGCATCCAGCACGATTTCAATGAAGGCTTAAAAGGTATCAAGTTGTTGCCGCGCTCGTCACGCTTTGGCGTGTATGTGGCGTATGTTTATTACCTTGCATTGTTCAATAAAATCAGAAACACCCCGTGCGAAAAGGTGCTGGAAAGCCGCATCGGCATTCGCAAGCGGCACAAGGCAACCTTACTCGCGTATTCGTATGTTAAACATCAACTTAACCTGATCTGACTACGGTATAAAAATGTTGGTAACAAAAGTTATCCAGGATAATGATTAGAAGATATCTCAAAAACAAGTTTAACCACAAAGAGACCAAAGAAGGCACGAAGTTCACAAAGCAAAAGCCTTCAATTTACAGTTCTTTGTGCTCCTGCCTACCGCAGGCAGGCTTTGTGTAAAAACTTTGTGCTCTTTGTGGTTTTGCATTTACATTTTTGAGATGGCTTCTAGTATCTTTGATTCGTTAAAGAGATTGAAGGTTTAGATGCGCTTCCAAAAGAAAATAAAGAAGAAGAGCCGAAAAATAACAACCGGTGTTCATAAACGCTCTAAACAAATTTCGGATAACAAGAAACAGCTAACCCGAAAACAAGCAATAGAGAAAGCTTTTGAATTTTGGGATAAGATGGCAATCGACTTAACTAATTACAAATTTGACCGGGAAGAGGCCAATGCAAGATAGCTGTTTTGTTGACGTCAATGTATTGGCATACACGCTGAATAAGACATCCGATAAAAGACCAATTGTAATCTCTATTTGGAGACAAGTTGTTGTGCTAAGCACCCTTCTTAAATCACAAAAACCTAAGCTGATTCAAAATGGAGCACGTAATCCTGGTTG
>CAZOYJ010000251.1:0-4494 GCA_964583905.1 uncultured Roseivirgaceae bacterium | reverse complement strand
AATGCGCACGCGGACGGTGTCGTTGTTGCCACTTTCTACCTGGTAGGATACGATTTTCTTTTCTTCACCAACATCAACAAACTTCTTGCCCATGAAACGCTTGATAGACGTTACGGTATTTTTAGGATTGGTGATAGACTGGCGTTTGGCCGGATCGCCCACTTTGCGTTCGCCTTTACCTCCATCCAGAAAAGCTACAATAGACGGGGTGGTTCTGCGGCCTTCGCTGTTAGGTATAACAACCGGTTCACTGCCTTCCATTACGGCCACGCAGGAGTTGGTGGTGCCCAAGTCGATTCCTATAATTTTTCCCATGATATGCTGATTTAAAGATTCTGATTTCTAAGTCATCATAGGCTTATCAATGGGTATGCCAGTGGGGTTTTTAAAGTAAAAGGGTGACACAATGTCAGCCTTTATTTTCCTTTAAAATACGTGGCAAGAAAATGGATTGCTGGACTATAGCCGCTTTTAGCCAGTGTACTCATTTGTTTTAAGGCTACTTTGCTTTGGTATTGAGAAAGTAAGAATTTCGAATACCGGAATTTAGCCTCTAAGTCCTCGGGATCGAGTGCGATTGCGTGTTCATAAAAGCCGACAATGTTGTTTTTAAGTTTTAAGTCTTCCTTTTTGTGCTTTAGAACCTTCTCCGAATCGAACGCAGCCAGTTTCCACTGCTTGTTTTTTTCATAGCAAAATGCCCTTGTTGAAAACGCAGTTTCATCGGTTGAGTCAGACTCTATGAATACGGTCAAATCCTTAATTGCATCCGCAAATTTTTCATGCAAGGCGTATCCTATTCCTCTCAATTTATATCCGGCTTTTGAATACGGTTGCAGGCGTATCATCTCGGTAAAGTCTGCTGTCGCTTCATCGTATTTTTTTAATTCAAGAAGGTAAATCCCTCTTTTTTTAAAGGCATCATGAATCTCAGCATCCGATTTGCAGGCCTTGTCATAATGGTCATAAGCACGATTGTGAATACCTGCATGCTCGTAACTTAAGCCAAGCAAGTATTGAACAAGCCCTGAATTTTTTTGAATCATATAAAAGGTGTTAAGGGCCTCTGAATAATTTCTAACCGTTAGCATGCAAAAGCCCTTTTGAATATTATGGATGTCATAATCGGTAAATCCGAAGATATCCCGATCCAAATAATAGATTACTGACTGAAGATCAATTTTTTTATCCAACAAGGTTTGTTGACCGTGAAATTTGCTTTCATCTTCTTCATTAAGACTCAGGGTCATTTTTAAATCGTTAAAAGCTCCATCAAAGTCACGCCTGAGAAGGTTTAGTGATCCGCGTAAATAAATAAAGAGTGGGTTCGTTCTCGAATACTGAACAAGCAGGCTCAGATCGGCAAGACTTTCTTCGTACAGATCGTGATTAGCGTAGTAGAGACCTCTCCAAAAAAGGGCTTTTTGGTTCGAGCTGTCGGCCGTTACAGCGCGATTAAGAAATTCCAAGGCTTCATCTTTCTGTTCATCCATCGCCAGAATAAGAATACCCAAGGCAAGATGAGCATCGGATAAGTTTGGATTAATTGCTAAGGCTTTGGTATAGTACTCCTTAGCATTTTTCTTATCATACCTTAAAAAATACAGATTACCCAGATAGTAGTTAGCATATTCAGATTCAGGATTAACCTTTAAAGCTTTTTTAAAATAATTTTCAGCATAACTAGGCCCTTCTTCTATTAATTTAAGAATACCCAATGCAATGTGTGCCTGGTAGAGTTTACCATTTAATTTGAGGGCTCGCTGAAAGTCAGCCTTCGCTTCTTTAAACAGCCTTTCATTTTTGTAACACACCCCTCTATAGTAATAGCCGGCCCAGTGGGGTGTAAGGTTGATTGCTTCAGTTAAATTTTGAATAGCCAGGACTACACTGCCTTCTTTAAGCTCTGTAATGCCTGAATTTAAATAGGCCTGAGTCTTACCGGGCAGGTCCCATTTAAAAGGAATGTCTAAATATTCATTTGGGTCAATCGGAGGCACAAATTGCGGAGTAAAAAAAGTTGAAAACTTGCCCTGGGCAAGAACATCAGCGCGGAAAAGGCTTGTGAGGCCGATAACAAGCAGTAATGTTACAAGCTGCCTTATGGCCAACAGAACAAGTAAACTTAATCCTGTTTTTTTCATTTACTTTGCGCCTCTTTTGAAAGGCAATTTGAAAAATAAATGGTATTAGAGCAAGAAATAGCAAAGCGCAGAACCTTCGGCATCATCAGCCACCCCGATGCCGGCAAGACAACCCTAACTGAAAAATTACTCCTGTTTGGCGGGGCTATTCAGAAGGCAGGCGCAGTGAAATCATCTAAAATTAAAGATCATGCCCGCAGCGATTGGATGGAAATAGAAAAACAACGCGGTATTTCGGTGGCTACTTCCGTAATGGGCTTCAACTATAAAGACATAAAAATTAACCTGTTGGATACTCCCGGCCACCAGGATTTTGCCGAAGACACTTACCGCACCTTAACCGCTGTGGATAGTGTGATTATGGTAATCGATTGTGTAAAGGGGGTAGAAATCCAAACCGAAAAACTGATGGAGGTTTGCCGGATGCGCAATACACCGGTAATCTGTTTCATCAATAAACTTGATCGTGAAGGCCGCGATCCGTTTGAATTGCTGGACGAGATTGAAGAGAAGTTAAGCATAAAAGTCCGTCCGTTAAGCTGGCCCATCAGCATGGGTAAAACGTTTCGCGGTGTGTATAGCTTATATGAAAAAAGTTTGCACTTGTTCACTCCGAGTAAAATCAAAGTGGAGGAGGGTCTTGAGCTTAAAGACATTAACAGTACCGAACTGGATGAACGGGTAGGAGAGAATAATGCCAAGCAGTTACGCCATGATATTGAATTGATTGAAGGTGTTTATCCTGAATTTAGTGTGCAGGATTACCTCGATGGAAAAGTAGCCCCGGTTTTTTTCGGAAGTGCTGTTAATAACTTTGGCGTGAAAGAATTGCTCGACACCTTTATTCGTATTGCACCTCCGCCCATTCACCGGGCAACTACCTTGCGTGTGGTGGAGCCGGACGAGAGTAAGTTTACCGGGTTTGTGTTTAAGATCCATGCCAACATGGACCCCAAGCACCGGAACCGGATAGCCTTCGTGCGGGTGTGTTCCGGGAAGTTTGCACGCGGCAGCAATTACTTCCATGTACGCCAGGATAAGAGTATCCGGTTTTCAAACGCCACCGCGTTTATGGCGCAAGACCGTGAAACCGTTGATGAAGCCTGGCCGGGTGATATTGTGGGAATTTTTGATACCGGTAATTTAAAAATTGGCGATACCCTTACCGAAGGCGAGAAGCTGATGTACACCGGTATTCCCAGTTTTTCGCCCGAAATTTTTAAGGAAGTACAGAACCTGGATGCCATGAAAACCAAGCAGCTTGAGAAAGGGTTGCTGCAATTAATGGAAGAAGGTGTTGCGCAGTTGTTTATGTATGAATTGGGAAATAAAAAAGTGGTGGGGGTAGTTGGCGCACTCCAGTTTGAAGTAATTCAGTTTCGGTTGAAGAATGAATACAGCGCCACCGTTCAGTTTGTGCCGCAAAATATTTACAAAGCTTGCTGGATCAGCAGCAAAGACCCGAAAAAGCTAAATGAATTCATCGCTTCGAAGCAACGCCACATCGCCCGCGATAAAGACGGTAAACAGGTGTTCATGGCTGAATCAAAAGGCTGGCTGCAAATGGTGCAGGAAAATTTCCCGGATATTGAATTTCATTTCACTTCTGAATTTTAGTGAACAACAAAAGCGGGAATCATTAAATCTTTTTTGAAGTTCCTCCAGTTTATTTCGGGCTTCAAGGCCGGCCCAAATCGTAAATCTTCAGGCCATAAGGATTGTACAGTGCGTATTAATTTACTGTAAGCAGCATTTTTTGTCGATGGCCAAAAGAGGGTCCATTACTGGTTGGTGAAGTAGTTGTAAATCATTTTGGAAACGTTGGCCATGGCAGAAACCCCGCTATCCGGATCAGTCATTTGTTTGGACAGTAAGACCAATACGTATTTTCTGCCATCGGGTAAAAACACAATTCCGCTGTCGTGACGAACGCCCGTAATGGAGCCTGTTTTATGCGCTACCTTTACATCCGTTGGCAAGTGTGCCGGAATGATTTCATTGAATTTCTGATCCAGTAAAATGTTAATCATGGCTTCCGATGCTTCCGGGTCTACAGTTTTCCCTAACGCCAGTTGCTCGAAAATAACCATCAGGTCGTAAGCCGTGGTGGTATTGTTAAGTCCCTGATCAAACGCCTTTATGTCTTCCACGCCCCTTAACACCTGAATATCTTTGGCGCCCAGGTCGCGCATGGTTTGGGTCACCCTTTTAGCATCGGCCAACTCAATTACAATATTGGTAGCAAGGTTGGAGCTTACAATAATCATATCGTAGGTCAGGTCGCGAATCGTCCGCTTTTCACCGATTGCGTTGTACAGATCGTCGCCACCGTCGCGCGATATGTCCATTT
>CAZOYJ010000250.1:0-4510 GCA_964583905.1 uncultured Roseivirgaceae bacterium | reverse complement strand
TTGTGGCGCTGTTTTAAACTCAATGATCCATTCGTGTCCCCCCTTTTTATTTGCTTCCAGGAAAACAGGTGCTGCCGTAAAATTGATCATGATGGCCCCGGTAGCCTCACAAGCTTTGGTTATGGCTGATTCTGCATTTTCAACAATTACTTCTTCACCAAAAGCATTGATAAAGTGTTTTGTCCTTCCAGATATTTTTATCCGGTAAGGGTACAACGATGTAAACTTCACCGTATCGCCAATGTTGTAGCGCCACAGTCCGCTATTCGTACTGATTATCATCGCATAATTCTTGCCGACTTCAACTTCACTTAGCCGCATTACTCGTGGAGTTTCCTTGTGCAATTCTTCCATCGGTATAAACTCATACAATATGCCGTAGTCTAACATCAGCAGCATTTCTTCTGAGTTCTTCTGATCTTGAATACCAAAAAATCCTTCACTGGCATTAAAGATTTCCCAATACACCATTTGATCATTTGGGATAAGCTCCTGAAATAAGCTACGGTATGGCTTGAAGGAAACGGCTCCGTGAAAAAATACTTCCAGGTTTGGCCATACTTCTACAATGTTTTTTTTGCCTGTAAGTTCAACGATGCGCTGGATGAGCAGCACTGTCCAGGTGGGTACCCCCGCAATGCTGGTCACATTTTCTCCAGCTGTTTCGTGCGCCATCTTTTCAATTTTCTCTTCCCAGTTACTCATCAGCGCTGTTTCCAGGCTTGGCGTACGGATAACCTCAGCCCAAAGCGGAAGGTTTTTCATGATCACCGCAGATACATCCCCATAGTACGAATTGGAAGATGGGTCGAATTCGTTCAACTGGTGGCTGCCACCAACACCAAGGCTTTTGCCATCAAAAACTTTCGTATCCGGATAATTATTGACATAGATGGAAAGCAAATCCTTTCCACCCTTAAAATGACAGTCTTCCAGGGCCTCCAGCGAAACAGGAATAAATTTGCTTCGGGCATTGGTGGTGCCGGATGACTTTGAAAACCATTTTATTTCGGTAGGCCACAACACATTTTGTTCACCCCGCATCAGGCGTTCGATGTAGGGAAAAATTTCTTCATAGGTACATACTGGTACACGCTCACTATAGTGTTTATAGGAACTTATTGACGAAAAATCGTATTTCCTGCCAAATTCTGTGAGGCGGGCGGTCTGAATTAGTTTCCGGAAGGTTTCTTCCTGGACCTCATGCGGGTACTTCATAAAGAGTTCGATCTGGTGGATGCGTTTCTTCATCACCCAGGTAAGTATCGAATTCAGCAGTCCCATAATGTTTCGGTCAACTCAAAAATAATAGATTATTGATATCTCTACCGCACACTGATGTGTATAGTACAAAAGAAAAGTAACGTTAATGCCTTACGATTCTACGTCTGTTGACGTTTCCGGGGTTTCGGTTAACATTTTCGATCTGCGCAGTTCAAAGTTCTGGCCAAGATAAACCTTTCGAACTTGAGGGTCGTTGGCTAAATCTTCGGCTGTGCCCGATTTAAAGAGTTTTCCGTCTACCATCAGGTAGGCACGATCGGTGATGGAAAGTGTCTCATCCACATTGTGATCAGTAATAAGGATGCCAATATTTCTTCGTTTCAGCCTTGCAACAATCGACTGGATTTCTTCAACGGCAATCGGGTCAACGCCAGCAAACGGTTCATCCAGTAAAACAAACTTTGGATCTACTGCCAGCGCCCGCGCTATTTCCGTGCGCCTCCGTTCTCCTCCGGAAAGCGACATGCCTAAATTCTTCCGCACTTTATGCAAACTGAACTCATCGATCAACTGCTCAACTTTATCCCTTCGTTCCTGTTTGGTGAATTCGCGCATCTCCAATACAGACATAATGTTTTCCTCTACGGTAAGCTTACGAAAAACAGAAGCCTCCTGGGCCAGATATCCAATACCCCTTCGGGCACGTTGATACATGGGAAGTGTTGTTATATCTTCTTCCTTTAAAAATATCTTCCCTTCGTTCGGTTTGATTAATCCAACGATCATATAAAATGATGTTGTTTTTCCCGCACCGTTTGGTCCAAGTAACCCTACGATCTCCCCTTGAGCAACCTGTACAGAAACATTGTCGACAACCGTTCGGCTTTTATATTTCTTTACAAGGTTATCAGCCCGTAGTATCATGGGCTGGTGGGTGATCTGTTCATTGCTTAACGTAGTGTTATCCATTAAACCTGATGTCTTTAATCCTTAATTGAATACTGGTGTTTCCATTGAATACATTTTCTTCAATAGTAAACGCCAGGGCAAAGGTATCGCCTTTCAGAAGGGGTTCATAATATTCGAACATATCAAATCCTACTGCCTGAAAGGAACTTTCGCATCCCTCCTGCGCTGCCATAAACCGAATGTGGCGGTCTTTGAAGTTGGTTAGCGAATTCCGTACATAAACCTGAGTGGCTTCAAAAACAGGTTTTTGGTTGTCCGGTCCAAATGGTGCCATTTGTTTAAGTATGTTAAGGAACTTGGGTGTTATCCGATCAAAAAGTATAGGTACATCTACTTCAATTACCGGTGTTAACATATCTTCGGTAATGGATTTTGATACCACCTCCTCAAACCTCATCTGAAAGGCCTCCAGGTTGTGGCTTGCCAGGGTGAGGCCCGCGGCATATTTATGCCCGCCAAATTTTTCCAGCAAATCGCTGCATTGCAAAAGTGCTTCATACACATTGAAGCCATTTACACTGCGGACTGAGCCGGCTATTTTATCATTCGATGCAGTAAGAATCACAGTAGGCCTATAATATTTTTCAATACACCGAGCAGCAACTATGCCAATTACTCCTTTGTGCCAGGTGTTTTTAAACAATACCGTTGTCTTTGACTGACGTAACATATCACTGGCATCAATCATGGCGATTGCCTCCTCTGTAATGGAAAGGTCAAATTCCCTGCGTAGCTCATTGTTTCCGTTTATTGATTCGGCCAATTGATGTGCTTCGGCTTCATTAGATGCGGTTAGCAAATCAACAGCGGCACTTCCATGGGCAACCCGCCCAGCTGCATTGATGCGGGGGCCCAACGTAAAGACGATACCTGAAACATCAAGGTCATTTTTAAGTTGTGCTATTTCTTTTAACGCCTTTAGTCCGGGAAGGGGGTTTTCATTAAGCTTCTTGATACCAAAATAGGCAAGAATCCTATTTTCCCCGGTAATTGGCACAATATCCGAAGCAATGCTTACGGCAACCAGGTCGAGAAACGCAAACACTTCATCTTCATTTCCATGATTCCGTGCATACGCCTGCATCAACTTAAATCCAAGTCCGCAGCCACTTAATTCTTTATAAGGGTATTGGCAATCCCTTCGCTTAGGGTCCAATACGGCTATGGCATTCGGTATTTTTTCTCCAGGAAGGTGATGATCACAGATAATGAAATCGATGCCCTTGTGATTGGCCAGCATTACCATATCGGATGCTTTAATCCCACAATCAAGGGCAATGATCAGGGTGAACGAATTTTCTTCAGCCCACTCTACTCCGGCCTTCGATATACCATATCCTTCTTTGTTCCGATCAGGAATATAAATCTCGCAGTTCGGATGAATATGGTGCAAATAGTGATAGACCAATGAGACGGCTGTAGTGCCATCAACATCGTAATCACCATAAATTAAAATTTTTTCTTGCTGATCGATTGCGCGCTTTAATCGTTCAACCGCCCGATCCATATCCTTCATTAGAAATGGATCGTGAAGATTACTCAGTGACGGCCGGAAGTAGTCTTTGGCTTCTTCCACAGTAGCGATGCCGCGTTGCAGTAATATCGTTGACAGGTATGGATTAATATTAAGCGCATCGCTTAGCTCGGCTATTTTCTCCTTTGGGGGGAGTTCCTTATGTATCCATCGCTTCTCCATTGTTCCTGTTTGCATTACAATAGAATAAAATAGTAGCGTTTATGCAATTTCACGATCCTGCTAAAAAAATAAAAGCAGCATCTGTTCAATGCTGCCCTTTGATTTTATGCGAAGTACTTACTCAGTCCGTCTTTGGCTTTTCACTTACTACACTTTCCAGCACTTCTTTAATGTCGGTACGTTGACCATCACGGTAAGGGACAATCCAGGCATCTTTAACACCCATTTCGCGCATGTATTTTTTAAACTGATCGGCTTCCCAGTAATCACGGAAGATTCCGATCGTTACGCGCTGAGGTTCATTGTCTCTTGCCTCCCCTCCGAAATTAGGATTGTTATCAAAGTACTTGGCGAGATCCTTATTCTTGAATGCTCCCACCTGAACTCGAAAAACAACGCCTCGCGAAAAATCCATTGGGTTAATCTGCGGACTTTCCTTTTGCTTTGCCAATTCTGCTCGCGCAGAATTTAGCTGCCCACGCATCTGCGATAACTGATCTTCAAGTTCAGCAATGCGTGTGTCTTTGTCGCCCATGGTGCGCTGCAAATCGGTGACGCGCTTGTTCAGTGCGGCAACCTGGTTGTCGGCACTTTGCTTGTCTTCCGTAAATTGCTTCAGAT
>CAZOYJ010000249.1:0-4601 GCA_964583905.1 uncultured Roseivirgaceae bacterium | reverse complement strand
GCAAATACGCCTTCGATGTTCGTCTTGGTTGAACCCGGTTGTACTTTTATGTAACCGGTCTCATCCATGTCGAGATACGCTTTAAAGATATCGGTATTGGGTTTGTGCCCGATGGCCAGAAAGAAACCTTGCACGGGAATTTCTTTTTTCGCACCCGTTTTATTGTTCACCACGCGCACACTTGTAACACCGGTATCATCGCCCAGGATTTCTTCGGTTTCGGTATTCCAATGAATCTCAATATTGGATGTATTTTTTACGCGGGTCTGCATGATTTTAGAGGCCCTCATTTCATCGCGCCTTACAATGAGATGCACCTTCGAACACAACTTGGAAAGGTAGGTTGACTCTTCTGCTGCTGAATCCCCGGCTCCTACAACAGCTACCTCCTTACCGCGATAAAAATAACCATCGCATATAGCACAGGCCGATACACCTTTGTTCATGAATTTTTCTTCGGAGGGTAAGCCCAGGTATTTAGCCGTGGCGCCCGTAGCAATAATCACCGTTTCGGCTTCTACAACTTCTTTCTCGTCTACGGTAACCTTGTGGGGGTATCCCGAAAAATCCACCGAAGTGACCAGGCCAAAGTTTACTTTAGTTCCAAAACGTTCGGCCTGCTTTTGCAGGTCGATCATCATTTGGGGTCCGTTAATCCCATCGGGATAACCGGGAAAATTTTCAACATCGTTGGTGGTGGTTAACTGCCCACCGGGTTGACCCCCCGTGTACAATACCGGGTTTAGTCCGGCCCGTGCTGCATAAATTGCAGCTGTATATCCGGCCGGACCAGAACCAATGATCATCACTTTAACTTTCGCTGTCATATTTCACTTATTAAAACAAAGGGCCCCGCATTGCTTTGAGACCCTTTCCAATTACATAAATTAAAAATTGTATTAACCCAGATAAGGTTTCAACGCCTTGCTCCGGGATGTATGCCTGAGTCTGCGGATTGCTTTTTCCTTGATTTGGCGAACACGTTCGCGGGTGAGGTTGAACTTCTCCCCGATTTCTTCGAGGGTCATGGCGTGCTCACCGTTCAATCCAAAATACAGTGTGATTACATCCGCTTCGCGTTGGGTTAACGTTGACAGTGCGCGCTGTACTTCCTTGCGCAGCGAATCGTTCATCAGCCCGGAATCGGGCGTTTCTTCGCTGTCGTTTTCCAAAACATCAAGCAAGCTGTTTTCTTCACCTTGTACAAAGGGCGCATCCATGGACACGTGCCGACCGGAAATCTTCATGGTGTCGACCACTTCGGCTGTTGTTACATCCAATACTTCCGCCAATTCTTCCGGAGAAGGTTCGCGTTCGTATTTCTGCTCAAGTTCCGAGAAGGTTTTGGAGATTTTATTCAATGAGCCAACCCGGTTCAGGGGCAAGCGTACAATCCGCGATTGTTCCGCCAACGCCTGCAAGATGGATTGACGTATCCACCACACCGCATACGAGATAAATTTGAATCCGCGGGTTTCATCAAAGCGTTGGGCTGCCTTGATAAGGCCCAGGTTTCCTTCGTTGATCAAATCACCTAACGAAAGTCCCTGGTTTTGGTATTGCTTGGCCACCGATACCACGAAGCGAAGGTTGGCTTTGGTCAGCTTTTCGAGTGCGATCTGGTCGCCTTCCTTAATCCGTTTAGCCAACTCAACTTCCTCATCGGGTGTGAGCAGATCAACCTTGCCAATTTCCTGGAGATATTTATCCAGCGACTGGCTTTCACGGTTGGTGATTTGTTTGCTAATCTTAAGTTGTCTCATCTAGTTCGCAACGTTCAGTGAAGTAACAAAGTAGGCTCAAAAATTAGTTCCAGTCAAATCACTCTACGATTATTCTGAAGGTGAAGTTTCCTTTTTTGGTGGCCGGGGTAATAATACCTTACGGGACAGGCGGAATTTGCCGGTTTTTTTATCCACTTCAACCAGTTTCACCTTTACTTCTTCGCCCACTTCCATCACTCCGTCCATCGTCTCGAGGCGCTCCCATTTGATTTCAGAAATGTGGAGTAGTCCGTCTTTGCCGGGCATAAATTCCACGAACGCTCCGAACGGCATGATCGACTTAACCTTGCCCTCGTACACCTGGCCGATTTCCGGCACCGCCACGATAGCCCGGATGCGTCTGAGGGCAGCCTCCATCACGTCTTTGTTGGTGGCGAATACGTTTACCACACCTTTATTGTTTACTTCTTCAATTACAACGGTAGCACCAGTTGTGTTTTGAATATCCTGAACCACTTTACCCCCCGGGCCGATTACCGCACCGATCATTTCTTTTTCGATAATTACGGTTTCAGCGCGCGGTGTATGCGGCTTAAGGTCAGCTTTAGCAGCCGACAGGGTTTTCTTCATTTCGTTGAGGATGTGCAGGCGACCTTCTTTCGCCTGGAGCAGTGCTTCGCGCAACACCTCATACGTTAAGCCGTCCACTTTAAGGTCCATCTGGCAGGCAGTCAGGCCCTTTTCCGTACCGGTAGTTTTGAAGTCCATATCGCCCAGGTGATCTTCATCGCCCAGGATATCGGAAAGGATGGCATACTTACCGGTCTTCGAATCGGAAATCATTCCCATGGCAATTCCGGATACGGGTCCTTTTACCGGAAGCCCGGAATCCATCAGCGCCAATGAGCCCGCGCAAACGGTGGCCATGGACGAAGAGCCATTTGATTCGAGGATATCCGATACAATCCGCACCGTGTAGGGGTTCTGATCATCGGCCGGAAGAACATACTTCAAGCCACGGGCAGCCAGGTTACCATGCCCTACTTCCCGTCTGCCGGGACCGCGGTTAGGTTTTACCTCGCCTGTAGAGAAGCCGGGGAAATTATAATGCAGAATAAATTTGCTGGAGCCTTCAAACATGGCGCCATCCACCATTTGTTCATCGAGTTTGGTGCCCAGCGTTACGGTAGTAAGTGATTGGGTTTCACCCCGGGTAAAAAGGGCCGATCCATGAGCAGAAGGTAAAATGTCAACTTCTGTAAATATAGGTCTGATTTCCTTGGCGCTACGCCCATCTAACCGAATGGATTCATTCAATACAAGATCACGTGCGGCCTTCTTTTCGATGTCGTGGTAATAGCGCTTCACCAGGTCTTTATTGATTGTCGTGTCTTCCGGTAAGGTAGCCAGGTAGTCATCCAATACTTGTTTAAAAGCCTTTCCCCGCTCCTTCTTGTTTTTGATTTGCTGCTTCGCTACCGCGTACACTTTCGGGTAGAGCAGGTTATGGAGTTCTTCGCGCAGGGTTTCATCGTTTACTTCATGGCTGTAGGTCCGCTTTTCGGTTTTACCCAATTCTTTAGCCAAATCAAGTTGAAGTTGGCACTGAACCTTGATTGCTTCGTGGGCTAGCTTCAAGGCTTCGAGCATCTCGTCTTCACTTACTTCCTTCATTTCACCTTCTACCATCAGGATGTTATCGATAGAGGCAGCCACGATCAAATCCAGGTCTGCGCGCTCTTTGTCGGCCAGGGCAGGATTCACAATAAACTTGCCGTCTACACGGGCCACCCGTACTTCGGAGATGGGCCCACCCCAGGGAATATCTGAAACCGATAACGCTGCCGATGCGGCAAACGCTGCCAGGGCATCCGGCAAGGCATTCGGGTCACCTGAAATCAGGAAGATGTTAACCTGCGTTTCTGCATGGAAGTCGCCCGGGAATAGCGGACGTAATGCCCGGTCAACCAACCGGCTGATCAGGATTTCGTAATCGGATAACCGGCTTTCGCGTTTCAGGAATCCACCGGGAATTTTACCGGTAGAAGCGAACTTCTCCTGGTAGTCTACCGAGAGGGGCATGAAGTCAACACCTTCGTTGGCTTCTTCGCGGGCTACCACAGTAGCCAGCAGCATGGTGTTACCCATGCGTAATACAACGGAACCATCGGCCTGACGGGCCATTTTACCCGTTTCGATGGTGATCTCCCTTCCATCCGGGAGTTTGCAGCTTTTTGTTGTTACGTTAATAGTCATAAAAAATTAGTTAGTAGCGCATCCCCTTATCAGGGATGACTTGTTTCATAAAAATGCAAAAAGGGAACCTTGTTCAGGTTCCCTGTAAACTTGAAGTTCGTCTTACTTCCTCAGATCCAGTTCGGCAAGTATTGCGCGATACCGGGTGATATCGGTTTGCTGAAGATAGTTAAGAAGTCTTTTTCTCTTGCCCACCAGCTTTAACAATCCATTTTGGGTAGCAAAATCCTTCTTGTTCGACTTTAAATGACCAGTCAGGTGGTTGATCCTGTGGGTAAACAGGGCAATTTGTGCCTCTGGTGAGCCGGTATCCGTTTGAGATTTAGCTACACCATGCTTTTTAAACAGCTCTTTTTTCGTTTCCGCGGTTAAATACATTTTTTTCTTATTTGCGCTTAATTCAGCCGGCAAATATAGGGTAAATTGGCTCAAATCTCCAAAAAGGCCAGAATTTTTCAATTTACCGGGTTGGGCTCGATGATCTTTCGTGCGACCAGCCAGCGATATACTTTATCAAACACTACCTGATAGAAATCGGCCTCAAACAGGCGGGCGTCCCTGCGGGCCTGGCGCAGGAAAATAATACCGGCAATCAACAGAATGAAATCGGCTGCCCATACC
>CAZOYJ010000248.1:0-4605 GCA_964583905.1 uncultured Roseivirgaceae bacterium | reverse complement strand
TGCCTGATCATCTTCCAGTATGTTGCGTTTGAATCAAGCTTCGACCGCTTTCATGAAAAGAAAGATCATCTCTACCGGGTACTGCAGGCGTTTGCGCGTGGAAACGATCCACTGGAAAACGGACATTTGTTTACAGCCCAGGCATTAACGCCCACACTAATAGACGAGGTTCCGGAAATTGCGGCCATTGCCCGTGTGCATTCCGAGGATGCGATCGTTTCCAATGCAGCAACACCCAACGAGGTATTTGAAGAGGCTGCTGCCCTGTATGTTGATGCAGCATTTATGGACATGTTTACGTTCCCGTTGGTGAGTGGAAGCAAGATGCTTGCTTCAGGTAACGTGTTGATCTCCGAAGCAACTGCAAAAAAATATTTTGGCAGCACGGTGGCACTGGGCCAGACGCTTGAAGTAATCGGTAACATTGAAAAAAGCTTTACGGTTGCCGGTGTATTCAAAGACATTCCCACGAACTCACACTTGCAGTTTAGTATGCTGTTGCCTATGGATGACCTGCTGAAGGGAACTAACTATGCGAATGAGCCGGAGGGCGGATGGAGCTGGAATAATTTCACAACCTACTTAGCGCTTCATCCCGATGCTGATCCAACGACTGTTAAAGGTAAGATGACAGCCGTGTTGCTGAAGCATCGCGGTGAGGTAATGAAGCAGCAGGGTGCAAGGGCTGCGTTAAATCTGCAGCCACTACCCGACATTCACCTCAATTCGGAAATCATGGGAGCCGGAAGCATTGTTGCCGGCAGCTACAAGACGTTGTATTTCTTTTTAGTGATCGGACTGATCACGCTGGTGATTGCGCTGGTCAACTACATCAACCTGGCCACTGCCCGCGCCCTCAACCGGTCGCTGGAAGTAGGTGTGCGCAAAGCCGTGGGTGCACGGAGGCAACAGCTTATTATACAGTTCCTGTATGAGTCAGCGTTTACCAACATCAGTGCGATCGTGATTGCCCTTGGTCTGACTTCCATCCTGCTGCCGTTTGTAAATGAGATTGCCGAGACACAGCTTTCGATTGAACAATGGCTTGAACCCAGGTTCCTCCTTGCGCTTGGAGGCACGCTGCTTGCGGGCACGTTACTGGCTGGCCTTTATCCTTCTTTCGTATTATCATCCTTCCGGCCTGCTACCGTACTGAAAGGCAGGAGTTCATCGCTTTCGGGGCACTTCTGGCTTCGCAAAGGATTGGTGGTGGTTCAATTTACTGCCTGCATAGTACTCATCGCGGGAACTGTCATTGTATTCAACCAACTCAACTATATGCGGCAGCTCGATCTCGGGATTAATCTCGAGCAGGTTGTGTCTGTGCGAACCCCCCGGGTGCTGAAAGGAAATACTGATTTTTCAACGGTGATGACCACGTTAGTAACGCAGTGGAAGCAGGTTCCGGGTGTAGCGGGCGTTGCCCTGTCATCGACACTGCCGGGACAAGGCTTCAACTGGAACGGAGCCTCCATACGAAAGATCATGGATGACCCGGCCGTATCGTTGCGCGGTGTGGCAACCTATATCGATTCAGCATTTGCTCCATTGTATGGACTGGAACTTGTGGCGGGCAAGGCGTTCAACAAGGTCACAGCACAGGAAGATGGTGCAGGCTCGCCCTGGCTGGTGATGGTTAACGAAACAACTGCAAAAAATCTTGGCTATTCATCGTCTGTCGATGCAGTTGATGAGTTGTTGATGATTGGCGATTACCAGGCGCGTGTTATAGGTGTTTATAAAGATTTCAAATGGTCATCCGCGCACCAGGCGCAACAGAACATTGTATTCGCTCGCACACGCACCGGGCAACATGTATCGGTAAAGCTCGCAACTCCGGATTTTCCCGAAGTATTGAAAAAACTTGAAACAACCTACACCACGCTTTTCCCGGGTAACCTCTTTCAATACAGTTTCGTGGATGTGGCCTTCGACCTTCAGTACCGTAATGATCAGCGGTTTGCACGACTGTTCGGCATCTTCGCGGGCTTAACAATTTTCATTGCATGCCTTGGTCTTTTCGGACTGGTTGCATTTACTGCACAGCAGCGAACAAAAGAGATCGGTATGCGTAAGGTTTTAGGCGCAAGCGTTGCCGGTATCGTGGTGTTGCTTAGCAAAGACTTTCTCAAGCTGGTACTTATCGGGTTTGCGCTGGCGGTTCCGGCAACCTTGTACATTATGAATCAGTGGCTGGAAAACTTCGCGTATCGAATTGAGATCGGTGTGCCTATATTCCTGTTAGCGGGCGTATTGGCTTTACTGGTGGCACTGGTTACGGTATCCTGGCAATCCATCAAAGCTGCGCTTGCCAATCCAGCAAAAAGCTTGCGTAGCGAATAGCCTTTGGTATTGTGCGCAGGCGAATGGGTATCACTCTGTAGACACTCCAATTTCTGAAATATACAATTGATATCGTCCACTACGAGCGTCAGCCCATACGGCTAAAAAAGCACCATTGGATTTAGCAGCTAACCCTGTATAATGCCCTCCCGAAGACCAACCACCACGTAGGGCACCTGCACATTTCTCGGGATCGGCACATGACGTTGCTTCTGACACTTTTACAGGTTTAGAAAATGTAATTCCACCATCGCTTGACGCAGCGAAATAAAAGTCTTGACAAAATTTTTCTGAATGCTTCTCATACCAGGTAATTCCTACAATTCCGTCTTTATTAATGGCTACATTCGGGATAGTTTTTTGGAAATCAGAGCGAACAACTATTGTTTCAGGCGACCAGCTTTCTCCTCCATTAGTAGAATGATAAATAGTAATTGACTTCCCTTGATCTGCACTGCTGACCCAATACAATCTATCTAAATAGGTAGTAGATTGATCAACTGCAAGAACGGGAAACCCGCTACTGTTATCTGTAATAAAACGAGGTTCTGAAAAAAAAACATCATCAGTATCTGTGGTAGAAATGGTCCAAGCGTGATTTTTGCTCAATCTCTGTTGTTTTCCGTCATTTGTCGTAAAGGCATATTCATTATAGGAGATTATTAGTTTTCCATCTGACAAAATCACTGGTGTCATCGTGTTTCTTGAAATATTATTGTGCGTCAGGTTAATTCCCTTATCAAATGATTTACCTCCATCAATAGATTTTGATATGTAAACAGATTCCCTCACCAGGTTCTCACGCTGCCTGATGGTCTGAGCAGAAATAACATAAACCAGGGAATCTGTGCCAACCAAAGTTTGATGATCATGATGCCTTCCATGAGCCACCGAATCTTCCCAGGTAAGTCCACCATTTCGTGAATAATAGGTCCACATTAATTCCTTTCCTAACATAGTAAACACCGCCTCGTTTTTAGAATTTATATAAGTCCACGGATCTGCTGAGCTTTTGTCTGAAAATTTATTCGATTGCCATCGTCTACCCCCATCAGAGGTCGTTAGGGTTACACAATAAATATTGTTCATTCCATCTGTACTCCACATCATCGCACCAATAAGTAATTGATTGTCATTCTTTGGATGAATGGATAAGTGCGGTTCACCAATAACATAGTCTGCGTAGGGGATATCAATCAACCGATTTTCACCTACTTGAATAGAAATTGACTCCTGTGCAGTTCCGGATATCACCCCGAATAGAAAGCCCAGGAATGTTAGAAAAATATTTTTCATAGACTTGCTCCTCCCGTAATATAAATTGTTTTTACTTCTTGTTATATGATCCCGTTCTTTGAAGTTCGTCCGCTGTAATAAAACTGGACCCATGGTGCCCAATAACGCGCTTAATTCTCAACCGCTTCCAGGCGATGAATTGGTGAAAATCAATAGCTGTTTCATTGGGCGGGGTAATTGTTTTGTCGTGATAGAGTAATTTCTCCTTCGGCAGATACAACATGGAAAGACCTTGTGCATGCCGGTTAGATACCTCATAAAAATGTACCTCATGCCATCTGTCCTTTAGGATATACTGATCTGTAAACGTTTTAAACTTCGCACTTTCCGTGGGTTCCGGTATTACTGTTTTTATAACATCGATGGTTTTTGGAGTGGCAATTACAGTTGCTCCTGCAGCTAAAAATGCACTAATACCATTGCTGTGGTCACTATGGAAGTGTGAAAGGTGCACATAGCTGATTGGTCTATCCGGTAAGGTTTTATGAATAAGATCGATGATCGATTTGCATACTTCGTTATTGATGGGCGCTTCAGTAACTAAGATGCCCTCACTCAAATTGATGAACAACATGTTACGTCTCCCTCCGGGCACGTTCTCTATCAGAAACACACCCGTTTCAATTTCCGACACTGTCATCGGTTCGGGAACAGCTTTCTTTATCTTGTACTCAGCGGGTATCTGCAATAAACGACTATCAAATGAATTGTTTAGCGTCAGTTTCTCAACTTGATCTAGTCGAACAAGTTCTCCGTTAAGCGTAACGGTGGCAGTCTGGGGGTAAAGAATTGATTCAAACTTCTGATAGTTGGAAAATCTTTTCTCTTGAAGTCCACCTGCCTGTGACTTGACAATACGGGTGAGCACTCCACCTGCGAATATATAATCTTCATAACCGGCCTGTGTATTAACACGAAGGGTACTATCGTTCAGGGTAACCAGGTTATCCTTTACTTTAAACAAAG
>CAZOYJ010000247.1:0-4605 GCA_964583905.1 uncultured Roseivirgaceae bacterium | reverse complement strand
GGTAGGGTAGATGCCGGCATAACAACCTTTACTCCAGGTTTCATCGACCCAGCAGTGATCGATATAATGAACGGGCCGTGCAGCCTCCTCACCAAAATACCGAACAAAACTTTGCAAGGCAATTTCTTTGCGGCTCGCTTCCGGTTTCGAAAAGAAATCACGCGCCCGGTTGGCAATGCAGAAAGCCAGCAACACACCATACGCGCTGTCGGCCGGTGAGGAATCGAATACTGTTTGAAACGGACTATTTTCATCCGCTACCACCTGCCCGCTAAACCCTTTGGCTCTCCAGAAGGGCTTTTCGTATACACCAAAAATTTTACCCACAATTCCAATCGACATCTTCAGAATGAGTTGTTGCTTCAATAACGGAAGGGCCGGCTGAAAATCAATCTGTGAAAGCAACACCGGAGGAATAGCCACGATCACTTTGTGGGATTCGTAAGCAAAGCCATCACCACTAACAGTAACTGTATTACCGGATTGCTGAATAGTTTTTACGGGACAGTTAAGTTTAATAGACTCCCGAAAGGCATCGGCTATCCGTTCGGCCAGCGGTTGCATCCCGCCTTTGATGCGATGCTGCTGTGCTCCGTCTTTTATGCTGAGCAACATATTCAGGTTGGTACCCGACCGGATGTAAAACAAGGCATGCAACAACGACACTTCATTTAATTCGCAGCCGTAAACGGTTTCGAGTCCGGCCCGCACAACTTTGTAACAATTTTGTGTATAACAATGCTGCCGGACAAACACTTCGAGGCTCATGCTGTCCCAGGTATTGGCCCGTGGGGCAGACCATGGTTTATCTAATGGAACCTGGCCGGCTAGCCGGTCAAGTTTCTTGAGCAGCAGATCAATGTTGAGCAGCGACACCACATCCATTTTTGGAATCAACCCGGTGTAGGTTTTCATGACCTTATTCAGGTCGATAATATTTTTGCCTTCAGTAAAGGTTTCATACCAGGCTATCCCGTGTTCCTGCGCCAGGGCATACATGCAGTCTTGCGTTGGGCCTATCCATTGTCCGCCCAGGTCAACATATTTGCCATCGTTAAAGTGGTGGGTGTGGGTTCTTCCACCCAGACGATCGCGCGCTTCCAGTAGCAGAAAGTTTTTATGGGCTTTATGAAGAATCCGGGCAGCGGCTAAACCGGAAAAACCGCCACCGATAATGATGCAGTCAAGTGTATCGGGCATAATAATTCCTCAATATACATGACCGGCCTATGAACTTCAATGCTTTTCAGGAACATCACCGGCATGCGATTGTTAAAGCAAAGAGGTTTTGATAACTTTAACAGGATGTATGCAGAACCGAATCATGGAAGTTGAAGTCAGGGAGCCCATCTCGGCATATGGTAAAAGGAAATTCTCTGTTCAGGAATATCTTGAACTGGAAAACGCTGCCACTGAAAAACATGAATTCTTTCAGGGCGAAATTTTTGCCATGTCGGGAGCAACCCTTGTCCACAACACCATAGCCGTAAATGTACTTACCCTGTTGAAGAAACAACTGTCGGGTAAACCATGCCAACCCTTTGGAAGCGACCAGCGAATCCATATTGAAAAGAATTCTTTAATAACCTACCCGGATGTTTCAGTAATCTGTGGAACCATCAGAACCTGGAATAATGATCAATTTAATGTTCTAAATCCAACGGTTATCCTCGAAATATTATCGCCCTCTACACGCAATTATGATCGTGGAGAAAAATTTAAGTTATCCCGGGAGCTCTCCACATTGCGCGAATATGTGCTAATCGATTCCGAGTCCATTCACGTGGAAGCCTTCTTTCTCAACCCTTCAGGAAACTGGGAGTTGCGCGAAGTAAACTATCCGGAAGAAAAAATAAGATTGGATTCCATCCAGGTTGTACTGGAACTGCGTGAACTTTACGAAGATACCGGGTTACTGATGCCATGATCAGAAATACGAGTGGTTTCGAATTGATGTCATCACTATCCGAACAATCCACCATTCACATAATCCTGCTTCAACTAACCCCGGTGTGGGTTGGATAATCATCCTCATTTCAGTAAATTAAAACTCATTTCATCATCAATCGTCCGGCTATGCAACTCCAGGTAAACGGAAAGGCCTATTCCATTGAAGTCAGCGGTAACTCCAGTTTGCTCACCACGCTCCGTGAGCACCTCGGATTAACGGGCAGTAAGTATGGATGCGGAGAAGGGGTGTGCGGTGCCTGCACGGTTATGCTGAACGGAGTGCCGGTACGGTCGTGCATTCTTCCGGTGGGGAGCGTTCAGAATAAGGAGATCACCACCATTGAAGGTCTTGAACAGAATGGCCAACTACACCCGGTTCAGGAGGCCTTCCTCGAAGTGGATCCGTTTCAATGTGCGTATTGTGCACCAGGCATGATCATGTCTGCCGTGTCGTTACTCACGCGCAATCCGTCACCCTCCGATCAGGAGATCAAGAATGCCATGCAGGGTAACATTTGCCGGTGTTGTACCTACCCGGAGATTGTCAGCGCCATCAAGAAAGCTTCCGGTGTTTAAATGCTGAGGCCATGAAGAAAGAAGACATTACCACCTATCCCGAACAATACGAATTATACGAACAGCCTTTACGCAAACCGGTAACCAGGCGAAACTTTTTCAAACTGGTAGGCGGAGGAGTAGGCGTTGCGCTGACCGTATCGGATGTACTGGCGGCAACTGTCGTTGGGCAGTTTACTGCACAACGTTCTGTAAACGATCCGATCGCGGCATGGATCCACATTCAGGAGGATGGAAGAATTATCGTGTATACCGGCAAAGTAGAAGTCGGCCAGAATATCCGCACCTCACTTACACAAATTGTTGCCGAAGAACTGCGCGTATCGGTGGATGCCATTGACATGATTATGGGCGATACCCGTCTTACGCCTTACGATCGCGGAACCTTCGGAAGTCTGACCACACCCAACATGTCGCCCATCTTGCGCAGAGCGGCTGCATCCCTTCGTGAAACCCTGCTCGAAATGGCTGCCACCGAATGGAAAGCAAAAGCTGCGTCATTGCTGGCGGATAATGGAAAAATTACCAACCCGGCTACGAAAAAAACATTCCGGTACAATGAACTGACCAAAGGAAAGAAAATCCTGAAAGCTGTTGATCCGAATGCACCGCTTACACCGCCTGATCAATGGAAGGTGGCGGGGCAATCCATACCCAAGGTTAACGGCCGGAGTTTTATTACCGGCAAGCATGCCTACGCATCCGACCTAACGTTGCCGGGCATGGTGTACGGAAAAATTTTACGGGCGCCTGCCTATGGGGCGTCACTCGTTTCGGCCAATGTGGAAAAGGCAAAATCGCTTCCGAATGTCAGCGTTGTACAGGAAGACGATTTCATCGGAGTAACCGCACCGGATTCGCAACAGGCCGAAAGCGCGTTGTGGGAAATTAAGGCGGAGTGGAAAACCACACCCCAACCTTCGCGCGAAAACATCTTTACCTACCTGAAAGAAAAAGCGCAAGCGCCACGCACGGAAAGCAATCAGGGTAATGTTGAAAAGGTGTTGGCAGAAACCCATACGGTTTTGTCGCAAACGTTTCACCTCGACTACATCGCACACGTGCCCCTGGAGCCGCGTGCTTCGGTGGCGCACTGGGAGGGTAACAACCTTACGGTGTGGATCGGAACACAACGCCCGTTTGGTGTGCAGGAACAACTGGAGCAACACTTCCGCATCCCCAAAGAAAACATCCGCGTGATCATGCCCGACACCGGCTCGGGGTATGGCGGTAAACACACAGGCGAAACCGCCCTTGAAGCTGCGCGCCTTGCGAAAGCCGTAGGCAAACCGGTAAAAGTGGTGTGGACCCGCGAAGAAGAATTCAAATGGGCCTACTTCCGCCCGGCTGGTGTGATGGAAGTAAAAAGTGTGGCGGGCGCAGATGGCATCGTAAAGGCCTGGGAATTTCACAATTACAATTCCGGAACGGCTGGTATTCGCACACCGTACGTAATTGAGCACCAGAAAATTCAATTTCATCCTGTTGATTCACCGCTGCGTCAAGGTTCATATCGGGTACTGGCTGCAACGGCCAATGTGTTTGCGCGCGAAAGCCAGATGAACGATATGGCGGTGTCGTTAAAAATGGATCCGGTAACATTCCGGTTAAAAAACTTAAGCGATCAACGTTTGAAGAACGTAATCGAAGCCACTGCAAATGCTTTCGGTTGGAATAAACCTAAAGCGAATAGCCGCGGGTATGGGTTTGCCTGCGGATTTGAAAAAGGTGGCTACACGGCATTGGCGGTTGAAGTTGAGGTGAGCGGCTCGGGGGAAGTTAAGGTGCTTCGGATGGTGTCGGCCTTTGAATGCGGCAAGATCATCAACCCGCGCCATTTGCGCAGCCAGGTATTGGGTGGAATTTTACAAGGCCTGGGTGGAGCGCTTTTTGAAGCGGTTGATTTCAAGGATGGAAAGATCATCAATCCATCGTTGACCGGTTACCGGGTTCCCCGCTTTAACGACATTCCTGAGGTGGAGATCATATTAATCGATCGCCCTGATCTGCCGTCAACAGGTGCGGGGGAGGCGCCTATTGTAGGCGTTGCTCCGGCTATCCGTAATGCCATTTTTGACG
>CAZOYJ010000246.1:0-4645 GCA_964583905.1 uncultured Roseivirgaceae bacterium | reverse complement strand
TACCAAGCCCGAAGACCTGGGTCGGCCCGGACATATTTTTCCGCTTCGTGCCAAGCGGGGCGGGGTGTTGAGAAGAACCGGGCACACCGAAGCCGCCATTGATTTTGCACGGTTGGCCGGATTTAAGCCGGCCGGGGTATTGGTGGAAATCATGAACGAAGACGGGTCCATGGCCCGCCTGCCCGACTTGAAAAAAGTGGCCGAAAAGTTCGACCTGAAATTGGTTTCCATCAAAGACTTGATTGAATACCGCATTCGGAAGGAATCCCTCATCAGCCGCGAAGTGGAAGTGGATATGCCCACCGATTACGGGCACTTTAAACTGGTGGCGTATCAGCAAACCAGCACCCAGGAAACCCACATGGCACTGGTAAAAGGAACGTGGGAAAAAGATGAACCGGTTTTGGTGCGCGTACATTCATCGTGTGTTACGGGCGATGTTTTCGGCTCCTGCCGGTGCGATTGCGGTTCGCAACTGCACAATGCTATGGACATGGTGAACCGCGAAGGCAAAGGCGTTGTATTGTATATGAAGCAGGAGGGACGAGGCATAGGTCTGTTGAATAAACTGCGTGCGTATAAACTCCAGGAGGGCGGAATGGATACTGTTGAAGCAAATATTCAGTTGGGATTCGATATGGACGAACGCGATTACGGGGTGGGGGCTCAAATTTTGCGCGATTTGGGAATAACCAAAATCCGGCTGATTACGAATAATCCCAAGAAACGTGTCGGACTGATGGGCTATGGCCTGGAAATTGTGGATAACGTTCCCATTGAAATTGTACCGAATCCGCACAATGAAAATTACTTGCGGACGAAGCGTGATAAGTTAGGGCACTCGATTTTAAAACATTCATGAAGATCCGGTTAGTAATCATTGCAATATTCCTATTTGGTGCACAAACTTCATTTGCGCAGCAATGGCCGTTTGAATTATGGCACGATGGAAAAATTGTGTTGGTAACCGGTGACACCCTGCGCGGACAGATTAAATACGATATTCAACAGGACCTCGTTCAGTTTAACGATCAACATGGCACGGTTGAAGCCTTCACACCCCGCAAGGTTTTATTCTTTGAGATATTTGATAAAGCAATCAGTCGCTACCGTAATTTCTATGCATTGCCCTACGCAGCCACGGGGAGTTATCGTACCCTGATTTTTTTTGAGTTGTTGGTGGAAGGAAAAATGACACTTCTTTCCCGGGAATCATTGGAGTATCGTACCTTCAGTTCACCGTATTATTATGGATCATACACTCGCCTGGTGTTGGTGTATAAGTATTTTTTGATGGAAGAGAATGGCGACATAAAAGAATTCACGGGTAAAAAAGGTGACCTGTTGCAGTTAATGGGAAGAAAGGCAAATGATGTGGATAAATACATGAAATCCAATCGGCTTAAAATTGAAGACCGTTTCGACTTTGCGCGTACGGTGGCCTATTACAATTCCTTATTCGGTACATGATGTTGCTGTCGGTTAATGTATACCTTTTTACAATCTTCGGTCCGTATTTATAGAAGCCATCTCAAAAATAAGTTTAACCACAAAGACACTAAGAATGCACACGTCAACTTCTTTTCGCCTACTTCAATTGGGAGAAGTCGAAAGAAGTTTCCAGGAATTTGGTGGTGAACTTGCCCGAACGGAAAATGGGGTTGTCCATCAACTGGATATGGAACGGGATGGTAGTTTTGATTCCTTCAATCACAAACTCCTGAAGTGCGCGCTTCATGCGGGTAATCACTTCTTCACGCGATTGCCCGCTTACAATAATTTTGGCAATCATGGAGTCGTAATTTGGTGGAATGGTATACCCGGCATACACATGGCTATCGATGCGCACACCATGACCACCCGGCAGGTGCAGGTTAGTGATTTTTCCCGGTGAAGGCCTGAAGCCGTTGGCCGGATCTTCTGCGTTGATGCGGCATTCCATCGCGAACAGGTTCGGGAAATAGTTCTTACCTGAAATGGGTACCCCGGCTGCAACTTTTATTTGTTCTTTGATCAGGTCGTAATCGGTTACTTCTTCGGTGATGGGGTGCTCCACCTGGATACGCGTATTCATTTCCATGAAATAGAAATCACCATGCTTGTCTACCAGAAACTCAATGGTTCCGGCCCCTTCGTAGTTGATGGCTTTCGCGCCTTTGATGGCGGCTTCACCCATTTTCTCGCGCAACTCCTGACTAACAATAGGCGAGGGTGTTTCTTCTACCAGTTTTTGGTGCCTGCGTTGAATAGAGCAATCGCGTTCAGACAAGTGGCAGACTTTGCCGTATTGATCCCCAACGATCTGTATTTCAATGTGGCGTGGTTCTTCCACAAATTTTTCAAGGTATAAGCCGTCATTACCAAAAGATGCTCCGGCCTCACGCCTGGCGTCATCCCAGGCTTTTTGAAATTCCGATTCATCAGCAATTATGCGCATGCCCTTGCCGCCACCACCAGCGGTAGCTTTAACAATTACCGGATACCCTATTTTTTTCGATAGCTGTTTACCTTCCTCTACGGAGCTAAGCAATCCATCAGACCCCGGTATGGTGGGCACACCGGCTTTTTTCATGGTATCCTTTGCGGTTGATTTGTCGCCCATAGCCTCAATCATGGCCGGTGTTGGTCCGATGAATTTGATGCCGTATTCGTGGCAGATAGAAGAAAACTCAGCACGTTCAGATAAAAATCCGTAGCCGGGATGAATGGCATCCGCTCCGGTGATCTCAGCGGCAGAAATAATGCGCGGAATATTCAGGTAGGAGTCTTTGCTGGGCGGAGCGCCAATGCAAACCGCTTCATCGGCAAACCGAACGTGTAAACTTTCTTTGTCGACTGTTGAGTAAACGGCCACTGTTTTAATGCCCATTTCCTTACAGGTACGAATTACCCGCAAGGCAATTTCACCACGATTGGCGATTAATATTTTCTTAAACATAGGTTACTTGGTTTGATCTGGGTTCAGAACAGCATCCAAAAGAATGCCATGAAAGAATTCTTTCCAATGGATTGTCAGTCGTGTTCAATAACAAACAACACCTGGTCGTATTCAACCGGAGACGCATTGTCTACCAGTACCTTTACAAGGGTTCCTGAATGCTCTGACTCGATTTCATTGAAGAGCTTCATAGCTTCAATGATGCACAGGGTTTGTCCTTTGCTCACCTTATCGCCTACCGAAACAAATGGAGGCGATTCCGGATTGGACGTACGGTAAAACGTTCCAATCATAGGCGATTTTATTTCTACGGTGTTTTTGCCGGCTGCTGGTTCGGGGGTCACAGCAGGTTTGGGGGCCGCAGCCGGTGCGCTTACAGGGGCTGGGGCTGGTGCCGAAACCTGCACGGCAGGCGCTGCAGCTACGGGAGCAGCCGACTTCAGAATTTTCTGATCGGGCTCACGCTTTACATGAAGTTTAAGTTCACTGGTTTCGATGTTTACTTCATTCAGACCGGTGGTGGAAATGAACTCAATAAGGTCTCTGATTTCGGATGTTTTCATGCCGGATACATTATTCGGTTTGGGGGAGGGTTTTGTACTATTGGTTTTGGTAACGTTGCGTTTTGCCATGGTTAGCTGGTTATTTTACACGCTCAATATAATCTCCTGTACGGGTATCTACTTTCACCTTATCGCCTGTATTGACGAATAAAGGTACTCGTATTTCGGTACCATTTTCAAGTGTGGCGGCCTTTAAGGTACGGGTTGCGGTATCTCCCTGAATACCAGGCTCTGTGTACTGAATTTCCATTACTACTTGCTGAGGCGCTTCGGCCGAAATGGGTGTAGTACCATTTTCAAATACAATCATAATGGTAACGCCTTCTTTAATGTATTTAAAGGATTCGCCCAATAAGTTTTTATCGAGGTAAATCTGGTCGAAGGTTTCGTTGTCCATACACACCAGGCTGTCGCTTTCGGGGTAGAGGTATTGGTATTCTTTGGTTTCAACGCGAAGGAGTTCCACTTCATCCCCCGGGCGGAAACGGTTTTCGGCAATTTTACCGTTGCGGATGTTGCGCATTTTTACCTGGTAAAAAGCCCGGAGGTTTCCGGGTGTGCGGTGTTGAAGTTCTTCGATCTGAAGAATTTCTCCATTGTAACGAATGTAATTACCTCTGCTTAAATCGGAAATAGTTGCCATGCTAAACTGTTAACTGTTGATTTCGTATTTACATTTCTTAAAAAAGTACACTCGCATTATTGGGAATTATACGCCCACTTGACATACACCGAACCCCAGGTGAACCCTCCTCCAAAAGCAGCGATGATCAGGTTATCCCCTTTTTTCAGTTGCTTCTCATAATCCCAAAGCAACAGGGGTATGGTGCCTGCTGTTGTGTTTCCGTACCGCTCAATGTTCATCATTACTCTATCGTCAGTAATGCCCATGCGCGATGCGGTAGCGTCAATAATACGCTTGTTCGCCTGGTGGGGAGCAAGCCAGGCTACATCTTCACCCTTCAGGTTGTTGCGTTCCATAATTTTAGCCGAAATGTCGGCCATGTTCGTTACGGCAAACTTAAATACAGTTGATCCTTCCTGGTATACAAAGTGCTGGTTGGTTTGAACCGATTCAATGGAGGCTGGGATAAGGCTTCCGCCTGCGCGCATGTTCAGGTATTGGGCTCCTGATCCATCGCTG
>CAZOYJ010000245.1:0-4655 GCA_964583905.1 uncultured Roseivirgaceae bacterium | reverse complement strand
TTTGAGGCATTCAATGTTTTTCTGAAGGATTTCAATGTATTCTATAATGGATCAAAGCGCACCGTTTACATGGACATTGTCAACAAATACCCGGTGCGGGAAATTTTTGAAAACCTGGTAAAAGAAGATGCAAACTTTACCCCGCACATTACGATTGCCAAAAATCTTTCTTCGGAAGACTTTCTAAAGTGCTGGCCCTACCTGAAAGAACTCAACTACAGCAACCAGCACTTTCTGTGCGACCGGATTACCGTGTTGGCGCGCAACGGGAAGAAGTGGGTGCATTATAAAGACATCTGTTTTGGAGGTTGATTTTTTATTTTGCCACCGTCCGTTCAATCCTTAACACCCCGGTCTGTGTCCCCACAGACCGGCCAAATGATACAACAATAAATGAAATGTGACATGAACCTTCAACAACATAAATATGGCGTTCGTAATTCAAAAATGTTTTTAAATGAAGTTTATTTCTGGACTGACACCATTAAAGACTGGGACAAATTGCTGGAGGATGACCACTATAAAATGATCATTATTGATTGCTGGAGAGAATTAATAAACCGAAAGAAAATCTGTATATACGGATTTGTGATCATGCCCAATCACCTGCATCTGCTGTGGGAGATGATTGACATGAACGGAAAGGAGATGCCGCATGCGAGCTTCAACAAGTTTACCAGCCATCAGTTTCTGAATACGATCAGGGCAAAATTTCCTTTCAAACTTAATCGCTACAAAGAAATTTCAATTGAACGCAGGCACCGTTTCTGGCAACGTGACCCGCTTGCTGTTAACGTAACATCAAGACCAATTGCCGAACAGAAATTGGATTACATTCATTTGAACCCTCTACAGGAGCAGTGGAGTTTGGTGACTAAATCCGAAGATTATCGCTGGTCGTCAGCACGGTTTTATGAAAGCCGGGAAGATGAGTTTGAAATTATCACACATTATCGGGAGCGGTTTTAAGGAACTGGTTCCAATAGAAGTAATGGAAATAATGTCCGTCCCTTGGTCCGTATCTTCTCAGCCCCAAACAAAGTATGCTACGTACCTGAGCTGTGCCTGACTGGCCTGTGGGGACACAGGCCTGGGTAATGGGTGCATTATAAAGACATCTGTTTTGGAGGTTGATTTTTTATTTCGCCACCGTCCGCTCAATCTCTTTCAGATTCTCCAGCTTTTTATTCCGCAAAAAGCCGTTGATGTCTTCAAAGTGCTCGCGCACGCGCTTGTTACCAAATTCAAAAACCTTGGCGGCCAGGCCGTCCAGAAAATCGCGGTCGTGGGATACCAATATTAAGGTGCCGTCAAATTCGCGCAGGGCATCTTTCAAAATGTCTTTGGTTTTAAGGTCGAGGTGGTTGGTGGGTTCATCGAGGATGAGCAGGTTTACCGGTTGCAACAATAACCTGATCATAGCCAGGCGCGTTCTCTCACCACCCGAGAGCATTTTTACTTTTTTGTCGATGGCATCGCCACTGAACATAAACGCCCCGAGAATGTCTTTGATTTTTGAGCGGATATCGCCTTGTGCAATCTGATCGATGGTTTCAAAAACCGTCAGGTCGCCATCGAGCAGCGAGGCCTGATTTTGCGCGAAGTATCCAATGAGCGCCCCGTGCCCGAGTTGGCAACGTCCCTCGAAATCAATTTCACCCATGATGGCTTTCACCAGGGTGGACTTTCCTTCACCGTTCTTTCCCACAAAGGCAACTTTCTCACCGCGAGCAATGGTGAGCGATACATCGCTAAACACAATAGGGTTTCCGTATTTTTTAGTAAGACCGTCAACAATAACCGGGTAACTGCCTGAACGGGGCGCAGGCGGGAATTTTAAATTCAGGGCAGAGGTGTCTACTTCATCCACTTCTACAATCTCCATCTTCTCCAGCATCTTCACCCGCGACTGCACCTGCAGGGTTTTGGAGTACGTTCCTTTAAAGCGTTCAATAAATTCCTTGATCTCGGCAATTTGTTTGGCCTGGTCGTCAAACTGCTTTTGCTGCTGCTCGCGTCTTTCTTTGCGCAACTGTAAATAATGACTGTAATTGGTTTTGTAATCGTAAATGCGCCCCATCGTAATTTCAATGGTACGGTTGGTCAGGTTATCGACAAACGTTTTGTCGTGGCTAATTACAATTACAGCTTTCGCATTGTTCTTCAAAAAATCCTCCAGCCACTGTACCGATTCAATGTCGAGGTGGTTGGTGGGTTCATCGAGCAAAATCAGATCGGGTTTTTGGAGTAAGATTTTTGCCAGTTCAATGCGCATGCGCCAGCCTCCGCTGAACTCGCTGGTAGGGCGTGCGAAATCGGAACGTAAAAATCCGAGACCCATTAAGGTTTTTTCAACCTCGGCATCGTAGTTTGTATCTTCAATGGAGTAATACTTTTCACTTAGTTCCGACACTTCTTCAATAATCCGGGCATACGCATCCGATTCATAATCGGTGCGCGTTTCGAGTTGATGGTTCAATTCGTCCATGCGCGCCTTCATGTTGTTGATTTTTGAAAACGCTTTGGAGGTTTCTTCAAACACGGTCAGGTTGTCTTCCGTGAGCAGGTGCTGGGGCAGGTAGGCAATAACCGCATCTTTGGGTGCTGTTACTTTACCTCGCGTGGGTTTGTTTACCCCGGCCAGGATTTTGAGCAGGGTCGATTTACCCGCACCATTTTTGCCCATCAAGGCAATGCGATCGTTCTCGTTAATGTTAAACGTTATGTTGCTGAACAGCACTGAACCGCTGAATTCCACACTTACCGCGTCTACTGAAATCATACCTCTTTAATAAAGGGCGCAAAGATATTGTTTTTCTGAAACCCGGAGGTAAAATGAAGAAAGAACGCATGTATTGGGGGTATAAGACTTTTTGCAGTAGTTAACCTCGGAAAAGGATTTTTTTGTAACTTCAACATCCCAAATTCATATTAAAACCCTCAATTATGAAAAAAATATTCATTGCCCTTTATGCATTTATGCTGATCGCTTGCCTGGTTGTTCGGGCGCAGCCTGTTGAATTTACGAGTGGAAAGTCAAGCCCCGGTCAAGATGTATCCTTCACCTACAAACCTGCTAACGATCTTGTGGGTGCGGATAAGGTATCTGCTATTGTGTATGCGTTTACGGAAACGCAGAAAATGAAAGCCAGTGATGTGAAACTGGTTTACGCTGATGGAGTTTTCAAAGGTACAGTGCCAACAACGGGCGATACGAAAGTATTATTTCTCAAATTTATTTCGGGAGACAAAACCGATTTCAATGATAAGAAGGGTTACAAAACCAAGCTGTATACGTCAGCAGCACAGCCTGTAAAAGGCGCTATGGCCGTGATGGCGGAAGTGTACAACGGATATGGCCGAATGATCGGGATAGATATAGATGCTAAGAAAGCCTACGAATACCTTCAGGAAGAATTTAAACTTTATCCCGAATCGAAGAAGGACCATTTGGTTCTTCAGGCAGCGCTGGCCAAGGCCAATGACGATTTGAATGCCATAGAGGAACTGAAGACGCATTTTCAATCGATAAGCAACAAGAAGAAGGTTTCAGAAGCGGAACTTATGAAAATCCGATCAGGCTTTGCCAGACTGGGCGATAAAAGCGAGGCAGAAAATGTGCGGCAACGGATGTTGAAGGAATATCCTAAAGGAAAAACGGCCCAGGAAGAAAAGTTCAATGCATTCTATGAGGAAAGAGAACTGGCGGCAAAGGAAAAGATATTTAAACAGCTGCAGCCTTCCCTTCCGGAAGATCAGTTGGAATATTTTGCTTCCAATCTCGCCACTCAGTTCATATCGTCCGATAAGGCGAAGTTTGAATTGTATGCCGGAATGATCAAGAGCAAGACAATCAAAGCCAATACCTATAACAGTATTGCCTGGCGGATGAGCGGTGAAAGCATTGAGGCTGAAGCAAAGGATCTTGAAACGGCTGTGAAACTATCGGGTAAATCCCTTGAGCTGATGAAGGCTTCCATGAATAGCGATGATGGAAAACCGGATTACATGACTAGCTCAGAATGGAACAAGAATCTTAAGGGAATGTATGGGATGTTTGCCGATACCTATGCGCTTATTCAGTTTAAACGCGGAGAGTTTACGGATGCACTAAAATACCAAGAGGAGTTCAACAAGTATGGTTACCCGGATGCAGATGCTAACGAACGATACATAGCCTATCTCGAAAAAGTAAAAGGCAAAGAGGCTGCACTGGATGCGATGGCGAAATTTATTGTTGAAGGAAACAGTACCCAGGCAATGAAAGATAAATTCAAGGCCACAATGAGTTCATTTTCGGCTGAAGAAGCGGCATCAAGAGCACTTGCTATACTGGAGGTACAAGCAATCGATAAGCTGAAGAAGGATATGAAAAAGCTGATGATTGATAAGGATGCTGCACAGTTTACCTTGAAGGATCTGGAGGGCAACGAAGTTTCATTGGAAAACCTGAAGGGTAAAACCGTTATCCTCGACTATTGGGCCACCTGGTGTGGTCCGTGTATCGCGTCCTTCCCGGGTATGCAACGGGCTGTTGATAAATACAAGGACGATGAGTCTGTTCAATTTCTTTTTATTAATTCCTGGGAAAGCGGTGACAACGTAAGCCTACGACCAACTACATCTTGCAAATGTTAGGCAGGAGTTCCTGGAGT
>CAZOYJ010000244.1:0-4680 GCA_964583905.1 uncultured Roseivirgaceae bacterium | reverse complement strand
TTCAATGCGAGCATAGGGGTAAACACTTAGTGGATTGTCCTATACTAAAAACCGCTTAAATCCTTAACTTGCGCTGAAATCACTTGTGATAGTGCAATCATCAGACAAAGAAAGTTTTGGTGCGGTCCGATCGGGCGACATAAACTCTTTTGAGATGATGTTTAAAAACTACTACCAACCACTGTGTCGCTACGCGAATACATTCATGAACGACTCAGATGAAGCTGAAGAAATTGTTCAAGGGTCATTTATCACTATCTGGGAGAAACGCCAGACCATTGACATTACCACTTCCGTTAAGGCTTACCTGTACCGGGCAATACGCAACGCCTGCTTAAATCAGATCAAACATCAAAAAGTAAAGAAGCTATATGCCGATCATGAATTGAAGACCGGTGAAAAATATTCGGAAGCGACAGATCAAAGTACGCTTCGTGATGAATTGGAAAATAAAATTCAGGCGGCCATTAAAACTTTACCGGAACAATGCAGGATTATCTTCCAATTAAGCCGGTTTGAGGAATTGAAATACCAGGAAATAGCCGATCAAATGAACCTTTCGGTAAAGACGGTAGAAAACCAGATGGGTAAAGCCCTGAAAATTATGCGCGAGCAATTGCGTGATTACCTGCCGTTGATTGCCATACTAATGAACGGATTATTAGACCCATGAGCCAGCAAGAGGGATACGATATTGAAGATTTAATCGGTAAGTACATTACCGGTGAAGCAACTGCCGAAGAAAAGCAGCAGGTATTGGAGTGGTGTGCTCTGACGGCTGACAATCAAACATACCTGGATCATGCTCAACTTATTTTTGAGAAAGCTCAGTTAGAGGATGGTCAGGTCTGCAATGCTGAAGTTGCATGGGAAAAAGTAAAAGAAAAAATCGATTTGGGTAAGGTTCGAAAATTACGCGAGGTTTACTTCTGGCGTGTTGCTGCCAGTCTATTGTTAATTAGTATCCTCTCCTATTTCCTCTATTGGCAATTCTTTAGCACCGAAGAATTGCAGTTTGCCAGTGCGGAGACCGTTACCACACAGACGTTGACTGATAACACTGAAATCTCATTAAACAAAAACAGTTCTGTGGATATCCTCTATAATGAACGCATAAAAACGGGTGTCATCAAATTAAAAGGAGAAGCCACACTAACCATTTCACCCGACAAAAAAATGAAATGGGTAGTACAAACCGATGAGGTTTTTATTCGCGATATCGGCACCACCTTTAATGTAAAGGCTTATCCTGAAAATGATTTTATTGAGGTATCGGTACTGGAAGGTGAGGTGCAGTTCTATACCCAAAACGATAAAGGTGTTTTCATTAAAGCTGGTGACATGGGTGTCTATGATAAATCCACCAGTCAATTTTCAATAGCTGAAGTTGAACCGAATGTAATTGCTTACAAAACACTTCAGTTGACATTCAACGATATTGATTTAAAATCAGCAGTTGAACAACTTGGTGCCGTTTACAACCGTACAATCCTGCTTTCCGGAAACCTGGAGAGCTGCAGGCTAACGGTAGATTTTGTCAATGAAGATCTTGAAACGATTTTATCTGTAATAAGGGAAACTCTTGACCTAACTATAAGTGACAATGGAAATGAGATCATCCTCTCCGGAGATGGCTGTCACTAGGAAACCTTATTCCATGCCCATGGTTACTCAGAATATTCATATCGTTTTATGAGGTATTTTTATAGCCTGCTGATCGTATTTGGTGCTTTCCATGCGCTGGCTCGGCAAGCTCCGGTTTTGGAGCGTGCCGTAACACTACATGCGCAGGATGAACGCCTGGACTCTTTTTTAAAAAGATTATCACACGAAGCGGGCTGTATATTCTCCTATAATGCCTCTGCACTGGATGTGAAACGCAACGTTACCTACCAGTTTAGCAATCAGACCACACGGGAAATATTGGAAATCGTTTTTGACGGTAAGGTTAAAATGAAGCAGAGAGGAGTTTATGTAATTCTGACACCTGTATCAAATACCTCAAACGAAGTAGTTATCAGTGGTTACATCGTGGATGAAGCCTCTGGAGAAAAAATAGAATCCGCTACCGTTTATGACCCGGTAAGCCTTCGCTCCGTAACCACCGACCAATATGGCTATTTTGAATACGTTGTAAAAAAACCAACACCGGATGATTACAAACTGGTTGTAAAGAAAGTTGACTACACGGACACCGTGGTGTTTGCCTCACAAAAGCGTTCATCGTTTCAGAAAATTTCAATCCGCATCGACAAAGAAAAACTAAATAACGTAGGTGAAAACATCGCCAAGCCGGCAACTCAACTTTGGTTGTGGACAAAGCGCTCCGTAGCAAGCATACACGTAAATAACATGCGCGATACCATTCACCGCACCTGGCAAACTTCGTTGGTACCGTTTATTGGCACTAATCGCAAACTCAGCGGAAGCGTTACCAACGATTGGTCGTTCAATATTATTGGTGGCTATTCAGCCGGAACCAACAAAGCAGAATTTGGTGGTGTGTTTAACATCAACACCGGCAATGTAAAAGCTTTCCAGGCGGCTGGCGTTTTTAACCTGAACGGAGGTGAAACAAAGGGTGTTCAATTGGGTGGTACATTTAATTTAAATCTTCAGTCAACACAAGGCGTTCAGGCAGCAGGATTTGTAAACCTGACCCTGCAGGATGTGCGTGGCGTACAGCTTGCCGGTTTTCTGAACCTGACGGGCAAACACACCGAAGGCGCACAAGTATCAGGTTTCGCCAACATCAGTAAGTCTATCAGCGGGACACAGGTTGCCGGTTTTATAAACGTTGCCCGGCATGTTAACGGGTCACAAATCGGCTTTCTCAATGTTGTTGATAGTGTACGTGGTGTTCCGGTGGGCTTTTTAAGTTTTGTTGCCAAAGGTTATCACACGTTTGAACTTGGAGCAGATGAAGTGTTGCCCGCTAACATCTCCTTCCGCACAGGGGTGCGTGCCTTTTATAATATATTCACGGTTGGTGTTCGGCCGGAGAAGGCGGATTCCATCACGTGGGCATTTGGTTATGGTGTGGGGTCATCCCCTCGGCTGGCAAAAAAAATTTTTGTGGGTTTCGAGTTAACAGCTCAACAATTGAATAAGGGTAATGTAGAAGCCCTGAATCTAATCAATAGGTTTTACATCGGGTTTGACTACCAGTTCGCAAAAAAGTTTGCGCTTTACGCAGGCCCCTCCCTTACCCTTCGGGTGTACGACACAACCTACAACCATCATCCTAACCTGTTCACCTATTACACGCCAACCATCATGTCAGAAAAAACCTACACCGGCCAGAATATTGGCCAGCAGCTATGGTGGGGATTCAGGGCCGGGGTGCGAATCTTTTAGCCTACTACCCTTTCAAAAAATATTTTAGAGCACCATAGGGGTTAATTATTTATCGCTTGTCATAGAGGCGAAATCATTAATTAACTCATGAAAACCCTGAAAAAAATCCTTTCCGCACTAACCATTCTTGCAACTTACCACCTGCACGCGCAAACCCTAACACAAACATTGCGCGGTAAAGTAGTTGATCAAATTACTCAAATGTCACTGCCCGGTGCAACCATTGTGGTGTTGAATACTGATCCATTGATTGGAGCCACCACTGATGTTGACGGTGAATTTAAAATCCAGAAGTTACCTGTTGGCACCTATACCATACGCGTAAGCTTCATCGGATATAAAGATTTTATTCTTTCCAATATCATTGTCAATTCAGGCAAAGAAATGGTACTGAATATTCCCATTGAAGAAGACATTGTTCAAATGAAGGAGATCGTAATAACGGCTATAGAAAAAGATAGGACAATCAATGATATGGTACTGGTGAGCGGACGAACTTTTTCCGTTGACGAAACTCGGAAATTTGCCGCAGCCATAAACGACCCGGCCCGTATGGCAGCATCCTTTTCTGGCGTAGTGAGTACGGATGATGGCAACAATAACATTTCCATTCGTGGTAATAATCCCAATGGATTACTGTGGCGCATGGAAGGAATTGATATTCCCAGTCCGAATCATTTTGTGTCACCAGGTGCTTCGGGTGGTGGCATCTCCATTCTTAGTTCCCAATTGCTTACCAATTCCGATTTCATGACGGGTGCCTTTTCTGCTGAATTCGGCAATGCCTTATCTGGTGTATTTGATCTAAGCTTACGCAAAGGAAACAATGAAAAAATAGAGTTGACCTTTCAGGCAGGCTTCTTAGGAAGCGATATTGCAGTTGAGGGTCCTCTTGCTAAAAACTACAAAGGCTCCTTCCTGATCAACTATCGATATTCAACCTTATCCATTTTATCTCAAATTGGTGTGCCACTTGGTGATTTTGTTACCAACTTTCAGGACTTGTCTATGAACATCCATTTGCCAACCGGAAAGAAAAGCGCCTTTACAATTTTTGGATTTGGTGGCTTGAGTGATCAGAAAAATGAAGCTAAAAAAGATTCATTAGCATGGGACCACGATTATGAACGTTATAGCACAAACTATTTCTCCAACACGGGTGCAATAGGTATTAAGCATGCTTATATGATGAATAAAAACAATTTTCTTCAAACAACAGTATTGGCTTCCGGTAATGAACTTGGCGACATAACGTATAAACTGAAAGATGATTACAGCAATCAACGCAGGTATGATGGCAATTTCACGAATTCAAAAATTACC
>CAZOYJ010000243.1:0-4699 GCA_964583905.1 uncultured Roseivirgaceae bacterium | reverse complement strand
GATTATCATGGATGAGCCCACCAACCACCTCGACTTATCGGCAATTGAGTGGCTGGAGCATTACTTGGCCGGTCCGCAGGTTACACTCATCATGGTTACCCACGACCGGTATTTTCTGGATGCCGTGGCTACCGAAATCATTGAGCTGGATCGGCAAAAGTTGTTTCGCTACAAAGGCAACTATGCCTACTTCCTCGAAAAGAAATCGGAACGCGAAGAGATGCTTAAGGCTGAAGTGGCGAAAGCTCGGAACCTATTGAAGAAGGAACTGGAGTGGATGAGGCGCCAGCCAAAAGCCCGGGGTACAAAAGCCAAGTACCGGATTGAGGCATTTTATGAATTGAAAGAAAAAGCCACGCAGGATTTGCGCAAAGACCGGCTTGAACTGGATATCAAAGAAGCCCGGCAAGGCGGTAAAATTCTGGAAGTCAATCACCTGTCAAAGGCTTTCCATGGGAAGCCTATGGTAGATAACTTCTCGTATATCTTTAAAAAGCGTGACCGGATTGGGGTGGTGGGAGATAACGGAATTGGCAAGAGTACGTTTTTGAACCTGATCACCAAAAAACTGAAACCCGATGCGGGTGAAGTTCTGCCGGGCGTTACCACCAAGTTCGGATACTTCACACAAGATTCCATGAACCTCAACCCGAACAACCGGGTAATTGAAGAAGTGAAGAACATTGCTGAGTTTATTACCTTGTCGGATGGATCACAGGTATCGGCTTCCAAATTCCTGGATAACTTTTTATTTCCCCCTGAGAAGCAATACACCTTTGTTGACAAGTTGAGTGGGGGCGAGAAGAAGCGGTTGCAATTGCTGAAGATGCTGGTCACCAATCCGAATTTCTTAATCCTGGATGAACCTACCAATGATTTTGATATTGATACCTTAGATGTCTTGGAGGACTTTCTCGAAAAATTCACTGGATGTTTGTTGCTGGTTTCGCACGATCGTTATTTTATGGATCACCTGGTCGACCAGTTGTTTGTTTTTGAAGGCGAGGGTAAAATTAAATTCTTCAATGGTAATTATACCGATTACCGAGAGTGGGTTGACGAGCAGGAAAGGATTAGTCCACAGGAAGAAGTAAAGCAGGAAACTGAAACACCAGTAACTGAACCCCTTCGAAGAAAAATTTCTTACAAAGAGAAACAGGAATTCGATCAATTACAGAAGGAAATTGAAACGCTTGAAAGCGAAAAACAGGCCGTGGAAGAAAAATTGAATTCAGGCATTGCCGACCATGTTCAACTTCGCGCATTGGGTGAACAACTGCAACAAATCAACACCCTGATCGACCAGAAAACCTTACGTTGGCTGGAGTTGTCGGAATTATTGGAATTGGGTTAATTTGGTTCCGTAAATTTTCGCTATGGTTGTAACCATTACCAGCATCAAACTGAAATCGGCCTTCAAGTTTTTTCCGCTCTCGTATATGGCGATGAAAATTGTAAAGCAGTTATCGGGTACGAATTACCAGAAGAAGAAAACCTGGGGCGTTTGGACGCTGCACTATACCATCACGGCCTGGAACAGCGAAAAAGAGTTGCGAGATTTTGCAAAAAGTGGTGCGCACCTGGAAGCGATGAAGAACAGCGCTAAAATTGCCGAAGAAATCCGCACGTACACCTACGAAACGGTTCAATTTCCCAATAAAAGGGAGGCGAAAAAGCTCCTCCAGTCGAAAGGAAAAATTCTAAACTTTTAAGGCTGCAGGGAAGCGTTAATCAGAAACGTTGCAGCAAATGCGATGATGGCGTATAATTCAGGAAACACCGCCAGGATCATCGTTTTGCCAAACACATCGTGCCCACCTGCAATGGCATGAATGCCGTTGCCGCAAATTTTTCCTTGTTGCATGGCGCTGAATAAGCCTACGCCTCCCAGCATGATGCCAGCACCCAAAATGGCGGCACCCTGTAACATGGTGATGCCGGTATTTATAACTCCCGAGTTGTTGATGATAAAAAAGCCCGCAAAACCATAGAGTCCCTGGGTTCCGGGTAAGGCACTCAACAACATGTAATTGCCGAAGGCATCTTCACGCCTTTTCAGTGCGCCAATAGCCGATTGTCCGCCAAGGCTCACGCCAATGGCGCTGCCGATTCCGGAAAGAAATACCATCAATCCCAAACCGATGTATGCTAATGTAATTTCCATATCCTGATAAATTAATTGTTACGTCTCATTTTTTGTTTTTGAAAAGGCAACGAATGGTTTTCCACCTCCTTCAAAGCCGGTGTTTTTATAAAATTCAACAAAGGTTAAGCGCATGGGGTGTACAAAAGCGCTAAGTGACGACAGCAATAGGTTTGCGGTATGGCCTACCACCAACACCAATACAAACAGCACGATCCCCACATAGGGAACCTCTTGTGCGGATACTGCAATACTATTCACCACCAAACCCAGAATAGCGCTGGAAACGCCCAACGCAAAAAGCCGGATGTAGCTGAGCAGATCACCCAGCACGCCCGTAAGGTTGTACAAGTCGGCCAAACCTAAACCAAACGATTTAAGCCATCCCTTTTCAGGTGCACCAAAGAAAACAATCAGCCCCAGGCTTGGCCAGAGGAGTATTCGGCTCACTTCAACAAGGCGTTCTGTAACGTAAAGATCAACCAGACTTATCAGCAAGAGGATCCATCCAATCCGCGAAAGGGCAAACCGGAACCCCTTAAACAAGTATTGCTTATAGGCCTGGATGCCCATGCCGAAAATAATCTGAACAAATCCAATAATAAGCGCGAGATTAAACAGCTGATCCTGGTTGAGAAACAATCCCGACCAGTTACGGAAAGCCGCGTGATGCGCCAACTCCAATCCGAAAAAAGTGCCGGAAATAAACCCGGCAATCACCGTTGAAATTCCAAACAATTGACCCAACGAAAGGTAATTGCGGTACGTAGTTTTATACTTCAATTTTAGGATTGAAGTCAGTAAGAAAATAACAACCCCATAGCCCACATCGCCCAGGCATAATCCGAAGAAGAGCAAAAAGAATGGTGCGAAGAATACTGTAAGGTCCAATTCAGAATACCGCGGCAGCGAAAACATTGCGCCTATGGGTTCGAAGAGCCGGGTAAACCAATTGTTTCGCAACAACACGGGTGGGTGTTCGCCCTGAGCTGGCGGATGAATAAGAAACACAACCTTTTCCTTCTCAAGAAATTCTTTCAAATCAGCTTCTGCTGTTGCCGGGCACCAGGCTTCCAGAATCCATAAACTACTTTCAACTGATGGCTGCAATTGTTTCTGTGCAAGGTGTAGGGTTAATTGGTCTTTTACAACTGCCAGCCGGGTAGATAAATCGGTGCTCAGGTAAGTTGCATAGCCCGACAGTCGCTTATTCAATTCATCTTTTTTCGCCAGGCATGCAGCCCGGTTTTTTTTAAGCGTTACCAGGGATGCTTCGGGAAGCGCAACGGGTGAAAGGGGGAGTTCTTCATTGGGGTGGCGATAGATGATGAAATAAAGAATCCCGTTTACGTTGTTGATGATTTGCAGGGCATGCGTTTCGCGCCAGGCAGGATTAAACCGACTTTCAGGATACTGAAAGAATTTGAGTTCTAACCCGGTTTTTGCTTCCAGCGTACGTATGGCCGCACGATCAAATTCGCCCCAGGGTTCAAGCAGTTTTATTTCGATGGCCAGGGCTTCGGCTTCATGGGTAACGTGTTCCAGTTCCCGCTCCAATTCGGTAATTGCTTCCAGCGATGGCAATTCAATTGAAGGCTGGGTGTTGCCATTGATCCGGGTGTTTCTTCGTTTAAACCGCCTGATCATTTCTTCCGTTTCGCGGATAGTTGTAGCCAGTTTTTCAGTCTCGGGATCCTCCTCCGTTGGATAACCGTGGATATGCACCAATCCCAGGTTCATGAGTTTCTCCATAAAGCGGTTTTTATCTTCACGATAAAGGAGCAGGCTATATTTTTTCATCGGGATGATCATACAACTTCCTTATTTTCGTTTCTCCGCTTCAAAATTTTCTGGGCGGCTTTGCTCAGGTTTTCCTCATCTTCAAGGAACCGCTTTATTTTCATGCTGGCTTCCTGGTATTCCGGTATCTGAACCTTTTCATACAGGTTAACTTTTTGGGTTGTCTTTCTGCGGGCATAGTCCAGAATCCAGGCCGACCGCTTGGCAGTATCGCGTAACAAGCCCAGGCGGGCCAGGTCTTTGAGAATCTGAATGCCATCCAGAAACCAATCGGGTTTGTGGTACTGACTAATTTCTGCCACCTGAAATTCAACGGACTCCAATACCGGTATTTTTACACCTGCAATGGTTTTCGATTCGTAGGAGGCAGATTGGATGTTAACCAGGCCGGCTTCAAACTCCGTCCACAGGCGGGAGAGATTTTTCACATCCTCCATGCGCTCGCGCAGGTTGTTTTCATATTCCATCGCTTTCCTTTTTATCCGCTTCACCTCAACACGCAAGGCTGCTTCCTTACTTTTTAAAGTGGGTAGCGCTTTTTCGCGCACGGCAAGCTGTTCGCGGAGTTCGAACAAGGCACTTTTATTGTATTTGAAATTCAGCGCCATGACTTTTAGTTCTTCCAATACTTATCTACAAGGTCCTGGCGGATGGCCAGTTCCTCCGGTTTAAAATAACTTCTGAATAACTTCCAACTTGTGTCCAGCATTTGATCGATGGGGATGTTAACATCAATGGCCAGCAGTTGCTCGCTGT
>CAZOYJ010000242.1:0-4761 GCA_964583905.1 uncultured Roseivirgaceae bacterium | reverse complement strand
TGATTTCGGTTTATAAGCACAATGCCCAACTCTATAAAAAAGTTGGTACTTTTGTAAACGGTGGTGAGATTATCTCGATAGTTGGCAACAGCGGAGACATGACAGACGGACCACACCTTCATTTTGAATTGTGGTACAATGGCAACCCGCTTAATCCGGAAGAATTTGTTACATTTTAATTGAACAAAAAACATGTTTACTTCAAAAGAAGAAAAAAGAGTTGCCGAAGAGATCAGTAATTCCAGCAACGCCATCGGAAAGGGCACTTTCCTGGAAGGCAATATCGAAACGTACGGGAACATCCGCATTGAAGGAAAAGTTACGGGCCATGTAAAATCAAAATCGAAAGTTGTATTGGGCAATTCCTCGCAGGTACACGGAAATATTACTTCGCTTAACGCGGATATTGAAGGCGAAGTAAAAGGTAAGATTGAAATTGCCGAATTGTTAGTGCTGAAGGCCACTGCTGTTATCCATGGCGATATTGTAACCGGAAAACTGGTGGTTGAGCCCGGGGCTGTCTTCAACGGAAGCTGTAAAATGGGCGCAACGGTTAAAGAAATAAAGATAGGCGAAAACAATGGCCTTGGAACAGCACGATCCTTCCGCCCCGAAGAAGCCAAATCCGTATAACACGTATTTAAAGTACAGTAGCCTGGCCATTCAAATGGTGGTGGTGATTGGTTTGTTCGGATGGCTGGGGTATAAACTTGATCACTATTTGGAATTTCAGTTCCCGGTTTTTCTGTTAACCTTTATTATGCTGGCCTTTGCAGGGATGGTGTACCAGCTCTATCGATCACTCGATAAATCCTGAAACACGTTGCTTAAATTTTCAATTACTCTTTCGTTACTCACGCTGCTTATAGGGGGGGTGGTATGGGCTGGCAACTTGCCTTTTCCTTCGTACTTTTTTCAAAGCCTGATCTTGCTGTATGCCGGCACTGCAGGCTTGTATTATTACCTGTTGAAAGTACGCCAAACCCGCCCCGATTTCTTTGTGCAATTGTACCTGTTAACCATTGCGGTGAAGTTGCTGGCCTATGGAGCTTACCTGGGTTATGTGATTTGGGATGACCCCGAATCATCCGGAGCCAATGTTGTTTTTTTCATGTCGGTATACATCTTGTTTACCGTTTTGGAAGTTGGCTTTCTGTGGCGTAAGGTGAGCCAGTAAGGCAAATCAAAAAAAATCCAAAAGATTTCTTTCTGAAGGTTTAATTAATACCTTTGCGGTCGGATTATAAAACCCCCTAATCAGGCTAAAATGAGCGTTTTTCTATCTAAAATCAGTCGGTTTTTCATCATCCCTGCGCTCGTTTTTTCAATGTACAATCCCGCCTCTGCTAAAGCCTCCGGAGGGGACGAGTTTAATGCCAGCGAAGTGATTCTCCACCACGTAATGGACGACCACGTTTGGCATTTCTGGAACGGTCATTACGGCACCCTGTATTTGCCGGTAATTGTCTATTCTTCCGATCAAGGCCTGGACATCTTTTCGTCCCGCAACTTTTATGACGCGGATCATAACACCGTTGCGTACAATGGCTATACCTTGGATCACGGCCATATCTACCTGAACGGCAAACCGGTTTTTGATGTATCCATTACCAAGAACGTAGCCATGTTGCTGATTAATGCCACATTGCTTGTTGTACTGTTAATGGCTGCAGCAAAAGGAGCCAGGCAAAATGCAGGCAAAGCGCCAAAAGGCATTCAATCGTTTTTCGAACCCATCATTGTGTTTGTGCGCGATGAAATTGTAAAGCCAAACATTGGGCACCATTACGAAAAATACCTGCCCTACCTGTTAACCTTATTCTTTTTCATTCTTTTCGGAAACTTGTTAGGCTTATTGCCCGGTGCCGGAAACATGACGGGAAACATTGCGGTTACCATGACCTTGGCGGTGTTTACGTTTATCATTACCAATGTAAGCGGTAATAAGGGTTATTGGGGGCATATCTTCTGGACACCCGGTGTGCCGCTGCCCTTGCGCATTGTGATTTTGCCGGTGGAGATTGTAGGCATTTTTACCAAGCCCTTCTCCTTAATGATACGTTTGTTTGTGGCCATTACGGCCGGACACATAGTATTGTTAAGCCTCATCAGTCTTGCTTTTATTTTTCAAAGCGTTACCGTGGGATTGGTATCGAGTTTGATCGTATTGTTTATAAATCTTATTGAGTTGTTGGTTGCCGGTATTCAGGCTTATGTATTTACGCTGTTCACATCGTTGTACATTGGTATGGCTACAGCCGATCACGAGCATCACTGAGATTAAAGATATCCCTGGTTCCGATTAGTTCGGGGTCAGGGTTTGTTTCACTTAAATACATAACACAATGTTAACTGCACTTTTATTAGACATCAGCTATGCCATCATGGGCGCTGGTATCGGTGCCGGTCTGGCCGCAATTGGCGCTGGAATTGGTATCGGTAAAATCGGTGGCTCTGCCATGGAAGGTATGGCTCGTCAGCCTGAGGCTTCTGGAAAAATCCAGGGTGCCATGCTGATCATCGCTGCACTTATCGAGGTGGCCGCACTGTTTGCCCTCGTTATTTGCCTGCTGATCTCCTTCAAAGGCTAAACACACCAAAGAACCTGCTAACGGCAATAGGCCGGGCAGGTTCTTTATTTTGAAAACCGATAACCAATTTTATATGGAACTTCTTACCCCCGGCACTGGTCTCATTATCTGGCAAACCTTTGTATTTCTTTTGCTGGTTTTACTGTTGGCCAAATTTGCCTGGAATCCCATTCTCACTTCCCTGAAAGAGCGGGAAACCTCCATTCAGAATGCGTTGGACACGGCCGAAAAAGCCCGTGCTGAAATGGCCCGCCTGCAGGCTGACAATGAAAAACTTTTTAAGGAAGCCCGCGAGGAACGCGATAAAATTTTAAAAGAAGCCCGTGTAGCTTCAAACCGACTGAAGGAAGAAGCTCAACTGGATGCCCGCAAAGTGGCTGATAAAATTATTGAAGATGCGCGCGCGGCCATTACGATCGAGAAGCAGGCAGCGTTGAAGGAAGTGCGCATTCAGGTAGCTTTGTTTTCACTGGAAGTAGCCGAAAAGCTGATGAAGAAAAATCTGGCAAGCGACAAACAACAAAAAGAACTGGTGGAGCAGTTTATTAACGATTTAAAGCTGAACTAATTCAATGGCCGGATCAAGAGTAGTAGCGCGGTATGTAAAATCTTTGCTCGGTTTGGCAGAAGAGCAGAAATCGCTGGACAGCGTTCATCAGGATATGCTGCTTTTTTCGAAAGTCTGCGCGGAGAATCGTGCATTCAAAGTCATGTTGCAAAGTCCCGTTATCCGCCACGACAAGAAGCGCCAGATTCTGGGAAAAATATTTCAGGGGAAAGTTCAACCCTTAACGCTTGCTTTTTTCGATATCATTACCAAAAAGAATCGTGAGCCCTTGCTGGCAGCCATTGCCAGCGAATTTCACAATGCGTACAACGAATACAAAGGCATTCGCAAGGCCGTATTGACAACCGCCTTTCCGGTGGATGAATCGTTACGCATGGAAATTGAACAGTTGGTTAGAACGATCAGCGACCGGGAGCAGATTGAATTGGAAGAAATAGTGGATGCCGATATGATTGGCGGATTCGTGTTGACCGTTGGCGACAAACAGATTGATGCATCCTTGAAAAATAAACTTAAAACCTTACGAATAAAATTCAGTCAAAATCCATACGTAAAAGAGTTTTGACCCATCATTAATAATCAAGTATAACGAAAGATATTATGGCAGAAATCAGACCTGAAGAAGTATCCGCAATATTACGGGAGCAATTGTCGCAATCGCGCACCGATGCAGAATTGGAAGAAGTAGGCACCGTATTATCGGTAGGGGATGGAGTGGCGCGCATTTACGGCCTTACCCAGGCCCAGGCCGGTGAGTTGCTGGTGTTTGAAAACGGACTAAAGGCGATGGTACTTAACCTGGAAGAGGATAACGTAGGGGCCGTATTGTTTGGCGATTCAAAAAGCGTGCACGAAGGCGACACGGTTAAACGTACCGGAAAAATTGCTTCTGTTCAGGTGGGCGATGGCATGGTAGGCCGGGTGGTGGACACACTCGGTAACCCGATAGACGGAAAAGGACCACTGAGTGGCGAATTATTTGAAATGCCTCTTGAGCGCAAAGCCCCCGGTGTAATCTATCGCCAACCCGTTAATGAACCGCTGCAAACCGGGATCAAAGCCATTGACTCCATGATTCCTATCGGTCGTGGTCAGCGTGAGTTGATCATTGGCGATCGGCAAACCGGTAAAACGGCTGTAGCCATTGACACCATTATCAACCAGCGTGAGTTTTACGAAAAGGGTGAACCGGTTTATTGTATTTATGTGGCGATTGGTCAGAAGGGATCTACCGTTGCCAGTGTGGCTGCGGCATTGGAGAAAGCAGGGGCTATGGACTTTACGGTAATTGTTTCGGCAACCGCATCTGATCCTGCACCGATGCAGTTCTTTGCACCGTTTACAGGTGCAGCTATTGGTGAATTTTTCCGCGACACGGGACGTCCGGCATTGGTTATTTATGATGACTTGTCGAAGCAGGCCGTGTCCTACCGCGAAGTGTCGTTGTTGTTAAGGCGCCCCCCCGGACGTGAAGCTTACCCGGGAGACGTATTCTACTTGCACTCCCGTTTATTGGAGCGTGCTGCCAAAATTATCAACAACGATGCGATTGCGAAGAACATGAACGACTTGCCTCCTTCTATCAAACACCTGGTAAAAGGT
>CAZOYJ010000241.1:0-4788 GCA_964583905.1 uncultured Roseivirgaceae bacterium | reverse complement strand
TACGGAAAGAAGAATTAACGATTACAAAGGATTGGCAGCACTGTTGTATGCCAGCATTGAATTGAACAGATAATTACCCGGAACTAAATGAAGATTCTTACTTTGGTTTGTGTTGTCCTTGCCTTACTAAGTTGTTCTCCACCAGCTCAAACTCAGCAGAATCCTGACCAGCCCCTGGCCTTTCCGGGCGCTGAAGGTTTCGGAAAATATACCACTGGCGGACGTGGCGGTTTCGTATATACGGTTACCAATTTAAACGATGACGGTCCCGGCAGCCTGCGCGATGGGATTCAGAAAAAAGGTCCGCGGATTATAGTGTTTGCCGTTTCCGGCTATATTGATCTAAAGGAACCGCTCTTTATTAATAATCCCGATGTTACCCTTGCAGGTCAGACTGCTCCGGGCGATGGTATTACCATCCGCCATTATCCTTTAAAAATCAGCACGGATAATGTGATCATCCGGTATTTGCGTTTCCGGTTGGGCGATGTTTCCCAAATCGAAGACGATGCGATCAGCGGTACGCGACAAAAAAATATTATGGTTGACCATTGTTCCATGAGTTGGGCAACCGATGAATGTGCTTCTTTTTATGGAAACGAAAACTTCACACTTCAATGGTGTATTATTTCTGAAAGCCTGAACAGTTCGGTTCACGCCAAGGGTGATCATGGTTACGGGGGTATCTGGGGCGGGAAGAAAGCAACCTTTCACCACAACCTAATCGCAAACCACAATAGCCGGTTGCCGCGTTTCAGCGGTTCACGCACAGTGCCAAACTCTCCTGAAGAATTAGTCGACTTTCGCAACAATGTTATCTACAACTGGATGAATAATAACATTTACGGAGGGGAGAAGGGTAGGTATAATGTGGTGAATAACTATTTCAAACCCGGACCGGCAACTGTGAAGAGTAAAAAGGATCGTATTCTGAATCCCAGCGAACCATATGGAAAGTTTTTTGTTGCCGGAAATGTTTTGGAAGGGTTTGAGGAAATCACCATTACCAACAAACTGGGTGTGGTGGCCGATCATGTTGATTCAACGTTAGTCAATACGGTCTTTCCGCATGAGGAAATTATTGGTCAGGATGCTAAATCTGCTTTCGAGCAGGTTCTTGTCCATGCGGGAGCAAGTTTTAAACGAGACAAAGTTGATTTGAGAATTATTGAAGAAACAAAAAAAGGAACATCCGCATCCGGAAAGGACAAAAATGGAATTATTGATTCTCAGCGCGATGTGGGTGGCTGGCCGCAACTGCAATCCGTACCTGCGCCAAAAGATTCTGATGGCGATGGCATACCGGATGAATGGGAACTAAGAAACAAACTGAATCCCAATGATTCTTCAGATGGTTCAGCGTATACACTGAGTAAATCGTACACGAATATTGAGGTGTACATCAATGGCTTGGTAGATGGCGCCACGAAGCTGAAAACAAAATCCAGGTGAGGCGGAGTTATGCACTGATCGAAAAAATGAAACCACAAAGGTCACAAAGGTTTACACAAAGCCTGCCTGCCGTAGGGCATGGAACACAAAGTGGTTTAACTTCACTATTTCTCTGCGCCCTCTGTGCCTGCTTTGTACTCTTTGTGGTTAATGATAAAGTATTAGCCCAGGAATTCCGGCCAACGAAACTTACCGTTGCGCAGGATGGCAGCGGTGAGTACACCACCATCCAGGAGGCCATTCATGCCTGCCGTGATTTGGGTTATGAACGGGTAACGATTTTCATCAAAAAAGGAATCTACAAAGAGAAGCTGGTTATTCCTTCCTGGAAAACAGCCATCAGTTTGGTTGGTGAAGACCGCGACCATACCATTATCACGTACGATGATTATTCCGGAAAGGAAAATCTACAAGCCGGAGAAGCTGGAGCTAAACCAAAACTCAGTACGTTCACATCGTATACCCTACTGATCCAGGGCAACGACATCGCGCTTGAAAATCTTACCATACAAAATACAGCCGGACGCGTTGGACAAGCAGTTGCGTTGCATATAGAGGGAGACAGGGTAAAAGTTGTGAATTGTAACATTGAAGGCAATCAGGATACGCTCCTTGTTACGCGTGACGGCAGCCGGCAATATTTTAAGGATTGTTACATTGAAGGAACTACAGATTTTATTTTTGGTGAAGCTACTGCGTTGTTTGTGGACTGCACCATCAAAAGTCTGTCAAACTCATTCATCACTGCGGCTTCAACCCGTGAGCACACACTCTTTGGCTTTGTGTTTCAGCATTGTACGCTGATTGCCGGGAATGAGGCAACAAAAGTTTACCTGGGCCGCCCCTGGCGACCGTTTGCAAGAACCGTGTTTATGCATTGCGAACTGGGCAGTCACATCCGCGCAGAAGGCTGGGATCCGTGGAAAGGGGATGCCATGTTTCCGGATAAAGACAAAACCGCGTTCTATGCCGAGTATAAAAATTCCGGACCGGGCGCTGACACCCGACAACGGGTAGCGTGGTCGAAGCAGCTATCGAAGCAGGAAGCAAAGGAATACACGCTTAAAAATATTTTTCGCGGATGGAATCCGGAAAGCATCAAATGAATATGAAAGTAAAACATGGGGGTGTAGATTGCTGCCCGACATTGAGCATTCTTCTCCTTGTTTTATTAACATCCGCAACAAGCTACGCCCAATCCTGGAAATCCGATTTGGGAAACGGCTCGTATAAAAATCCTATTCTTCATGCCGATTATTCCGACCCTGATGTTTGCCGGGCGGGTAACGATTTCTACATGACGGCTTCATCCTTCAATTGTGTGCCCGGTTTGCCGGTGTTGCATTCCACCGATCTGGTCCATTGGAAACTCATCAACTATGCGCTGCCAACGCTTTCCTATGCGGAAGGATTCGATACCCCGCAACATGGCAAAGGCGTGTGGGCTCCATGCATCCGGTACCACAACGATGAATTTTACATTTACTTTCCGGATCCCGATCATGGAATTTATATGATCAAAACAAAAAATCCGGCTGCGAAATGGTCTGATCCGGTTTTGGTAAAGAAAGGCAGAGGGTTGATTGATCCTTCACCGTTGTGGGATGACGATGGTAAGGTCTACCTATCGTATGCTTTTGCCGGAAGCCGTGCGGGGATCAAAAGTTTATTGATGGTTTGCTCCATGAACGCTGAAGGAACGCAGGCTTTGGATGACGATGCCATTGTATTTGACGGCCACGATGACCATCCCACCGTAGAGGGTCCGAAATTCTACAAGCGAAAGGGTTACTACTACATTTTTGCACCGGCCGGTGGTGTGGCTACAGGTTGGCAACTGGTTTTACGATCACGAAACGTTTGGGGACCGTATGATCATCGGGTAGTGATGGATCAGGGAACAACAACCATTAACGGGCCGCACCAGGGTGCGTGGGTAGAATTGGATAGGGACGAACATTGGTTTCTTCATTTTCAGGATAAAGGCGCGTATGGCCGGGTTGTTCACCTTCAGCCAATGATTTGGAAAAACGATTGGCCGGTAATAGGCGTGGATAAAAAAGGAACCGGCAAAGGTGAGCCGGTACAAACGTATAAGAAACCATCGCTGCCAAAATCAGCCCCGGTTTATCCACCTGAGTCGGATGAATTTGATAGCGCTACTTTGAGCCTGCAATGGCAGTGGCATGCTAATCCTAAACCGTATTGGGCCTACCCGGTTTCGCAAAAAGGGTATCTGCGGTTGTTCTCAAATACATTGCCGGAAGGATTTAAAAATTTCTTTGATGTGCCTAACTTGTTGTTGCAGAAATTCCCAGCGCCAGAATTCCAGGTAACAACCAAACTAACTTTTGTGCCCCGCTTTGAAGGTGAAGAAGTCGGTTTGATCATCATGGGGCGTGACTATTCGCGATTGACCGTTAAGAACAAAGATGGCAAATTGTTTATCCGACAGGTAGTTTGTAAAAATGCCGATAAAGGTGCTGAAGAAATTTCTCACGTTGAAGCAGCACTCAGCACCCCGACTATATACCTGCGGGTACGGGTGAGGGATGACGGCCGCTGTACGTTCAGCTACAGCGAAGATGGAAAGTCATTCAAACCGGTAGGGGAGTCGTTCAGGGCCCGTGCGGGCGTTTGGATTGGCGCCAAGGTTGGGTTGTATTGTATCCGCGAAGGCATCACCAACGATGCCGGGCATGTGGATGTGGATTGGTTTCGGGTGGAGTAAGCTTTCCCAGAACCTAATCGGTATACTTTAAAACTTTCAGCCCCTCATGTCTTTCCAGGTAAGTTTGATCGGCAGGAAAGTTCCAAAGGGTTAGGCTGCACGTAACATCGCCATCGGGTAATATTTTAAAAATAACCTGGTTGGCACTGAGGCCGCCTTCAAAGGTATTATTTCCTTTGTACACCATGCCTTCCAGGTATTGTCCATTCATTTTTAAAAAGAGCAGATCATCTTGCCGGACGAACTCCGCCATTCCATCTTTCAATTTATAGAGCCCTGTAATTTTTTTGTACCCCAAGTCATTAAGCAAGAACGGTTTTCCCATGACAATGTCGAATTTCACTTCATTCTCGTGATTAGAGTTTTTTCTGATCTCCAAAATCCGGCTAACAGACTGTGGTGAGTTCGCGGCTGCATCCTTTTCGATGTGTTGGTCGCCTTTAAAATAAATCTGTGTTATCAGGTCTTGATGGTTATGGCTTGAAATTCTGAAGTGGATATGGGCAGGTCTCCAGGCTTCTCCATCCTTATACGGCACCGGAACAATCGTTTTAAAGGAATACTTGCCATCCTTCTTGGTTCGTAAAGCACCACGGTACAGATAA
>CAZOYJ010000240.1:0-4849 GCA_964583905.1 uncultured Roseivirgaceae bacterium | reverse complement strand
CCTATACCAGCGACCGCGGAAATATTGAAGTGGTGCAGGAGGTGGAAGGCGAAGGCGATATCATCACCACCGGCAGCATGACCACCAAAGGCGCGTCTACGATTTTCGATTCGAAAATCGATTGTACCACCGGGCCGTGTTCCGGACTGGCCCTGGGGTGCGTGATCAAAAGTACCATCGACTTGCAAGGGATCATTACCGCCTGCTTAACAAATGGCCAACCCGTCAACACCACCATTACGGGTACGGTTACCCGCGAGAACGGTGACGTTGTACCGTACGAATATGTATGGCAACAAAGCCAGACCAGCGGCACAAACGGCTGGACCAATATCGGCTCACCGGTAACCCAAAATACAATTCAAGCGCATACCTACAACGCCACCACCAGCGCCACTACGTGGTACCGGTTGGCCGCCACGAAAAACCTGGGCGGAAACAACGGATCGTGTACGAGCTTTTCCATTCCGGTGGAGATTCGTCCGGTACCCGATGGCTGGACCGGTGCGATCGATAACCTGTGGAGCAAGCCCGGCAACTGGTGCGGCAATACCCTGCCCACGTTGAATAAGGATGTGATCATCCCGGCAGGCGCGCATGTAAACATTGATAATGCCAACAGCTTCCAGGCTACTGCGCGCAACCTTACCATCTCGGAAGGGGCATCGCTCAGCCTGATCGATAACACTTCGGTGCTCAACGTGTACGGAAACCTTTCCAACAACGGAACATTCAGTGGTGCGCAGGGAACCGTATCCTTCCGCTACAACGTTTCCGATGCGGCCAACACCGCTCAATCTACGCTTGACGGCCTCGGCAGCTTTACGTTTAACCACATCACGGTTCCGGAAACCGGAAAATCGCTTACCTTCCCGGAAGGGGATGTTACCGTAACCGGAAACCTGACCTTCGCCAACAACGCTAATGTTAAGCCATCTGCTACCGGAAAAATTATTTTCTCAGGCAACTACCTCCAGACGTTGGCCGGATCATCCAATACCACAGCGGTGAACCTGCGCAATGTGCTGGTAAACAAAACCTCCGGCAGCATTGCCTTTAACACGGCCGTTGCTTTACGCGGTGCGTTGGATTTTACAACCCATGCCGCCACTACCCTCACGTTTAACCAAAACTTTACCCTGACTTCTGTCGATGACAACACCCGCAACGATGCCCGCATCGGGATGGTGCCGTCAACTGTCAACTTTACGTATGGCGCTTCAGGTGCCATTGTAGCCGAGCGCTTCATGAACGCCCTGAGCGGAAAAAAATACCGCTACATCGCCCCGGCTGTAACGTCAACCGAAGCCCCGTCCGCCAACATCGGGTCATCCATCCACTTTTACGACAACAGTTGGAAGTCTCATGCCAAGACCTCACCGCTGGCACTCGGCCACGGGTACACGGTATTGGATTATGGTGTGAACACAACCTGGACGGTTCGCGGGCAGGTAAAGAACGGCTCCCATACCTGGACGTGGACCAGCGCCAGTCCGGCTGGCTGGTACTTATTAGGCAACCCGTATCCGGCTGCTATCCGCTGGTCGGATGCCACAACGGCCTGGGACATGACCAACATTGCCACCACCATTGCCGTTACGGATAACTCAATTAGCGGCCACCCGAACTACTTTCGTTACTACAGCTTTGTGGCTGAAAATAACCCTAACAGCTGGGGCAGCGGAGAACTGGAGGGGCAGGGCATCGTAGCCCGCGGCCAGTCGTTCTGGATCTACAAAGGTGTAGGTGCCGCCACGCTCACCGTACACCAGGGCGCCAAAGCCGATGATGTAAACGGAAAGTTCTACCGGCAAAAAGCATCCGCTCCGGCCGACCAACTGGTGGTGATTCTCAACAACGGCCGGTTCTCCGATCATGCAGTGCTTTCGCTTCAGACAGAAGGTCAGGACATGCCGAAATTGTGGAACCGGGAAATGGACATTTACCTCGCACAGAACGGTGAACACTTGACGATGAAGACACTTCAATCGTTACCCAACGATGTGCGTATTCCTTTGGGCATCCAGGTAACGGAAGCCGGCAACTACACCTTGTCGTTTGCCAACCTTGAAAACTTTTCGGCCGGTACCGGTTTGTATTTAATCGATGTGCAAGCGGGGAAGGCTACCCCGATCACCGAAACGGTTACCGTTACCATCAACACGGTGAATGCTGTGGCAGACCGCTTTTACCTGGCGTTCAGTGCTGAGGTGCCTGAGCGCAAGCTGGCGGAGCTGATCAGCGTATACCCGAACCCGGTAGTAGACAAACTCACCCTTGCACTGGCAGAAAATCAAACGGCCCGTGTGCAGGTAATCGACAGCCGCGGAAGCGTGATGCTGGCGGAAGTTGTGGAAGGCGAAACCTCCCTCGACTTCAGCGCCTACACCCGCGGTATGTACATTGTGCGAATCTTTACCGGCACCGAAACCGTGGTACACAAGATCGTGAAGCAGTAAAGGAACCGACTGTTGGTCACTGGCTTTGTGGGTAAAAGATTGCTCCGCTAGACCGTTAGCTACGGGTCAACCCCATTCCTGGCCTAAGCCCTGAATGACAGATTTTATATATCTTTAAGCCCCGAAATCAGGAAGCATCTAAATGCAGGTATTTCAGGACGGAATGTTTATATTGAAGATCAGAACCCCAATGGGGGGGATGGTCTCCAGAAAATAGCAATTAACTACCCTAACCCCTAAGCCCTAACCCCAAAAGGAATGCTTTCCCCCCTCATTAGCCGCCTCACCATCTTACCCCGCTGGGTGATTGTGATTATTGATGTGGGTGTAATCGTGCTTGCCACCTGCCTCGGCTACCTGCTCCGCTTTAATTTTGAATACCGCATCATCGAAACCTTCGACCCGCTGGAGGGGATTGTCCTGACTTCCATCAGCGGCCTCATCGCCATCCTTATTACCAAAAGCTATGCGGGTATCGTTCGCTACACGGGTGTGGAAGACGGCCTGCGGATTTTGTCGGCCAGCCTGCTGTCGCTGGGCATTGGCGCCCTGGTTAACCTGGTGTATTTCTACAACACCTCTAAAAACCTGATCCCGTATTCGGTGCTGCTCATCACACTGTTTACGTCTTTTCTCTTTTTGTTTTACTATCGCCTGCTGGTGAAGACCATCTTCGCGTATTATAAAGGTGAAGTTTCGAAGCGTGCCCAGGTGGCCGTCTTCGGGGCCGGGTCGCTCGGCATGATCACGCGCAATGTGCTCGAAACCGACAGCGCCTCCAGGTTTAAAGTGGCCGCCTTCTTTGAAGACGATGAAAACAAGGCGGGCAAAGTCATCAACGGCATCCGCATTTACCACAGCCGCCACCTCGAAGCCCAACTCAAACGCAATAAAATCCAGGAACTCATCATCGCGGTGAAAGACCTGGACGTGGAACGCAAAACCGATATCGTGGAGACGTGCATGGTACAGAAGGTGAAGGTTCGTACAGTGCCCCATGCCGATAAGTGGGTGAAGGGTGAGTTCCGCGTGAAGCAGCTGAAGGAAATCAACATCGAAGATTTGCTGGGCCGTGAGCCCATCAAACTTGTGGAAGATAAACTTTATGCCGAGCTCGGCCGCAAGCGCATCTGCATCACGGGCGCTGCCGGCTCCATCGGCTCGGAACTGGCCCGCCAGGTAATCAACTACCACCCCGATTTACTTATCCTCATCGATCAGGCGGAAAGCCCGTTGTATGAAATCGAGCGCGAACTGCGCGACCGTCAACCCGATCTGAGGCTGGCCGTGTTCGTGGCCGACATCACCAGCGAGGCGCGCATGCGAAAAATCCTCCGCGAACTGGCGCCCGAGATCATGCTCCACGCGGCCGCCTACAAGCACGTACCCATGATGGAAAGTAATCCTTCAGAGGCAGTCATCAACAACATCCTCGGCACCAAGCTGCTGGCCGACCTGGCTGTAGAGTATAAGGTGGGCCGGTTTGTCATGGTGTCGACCGACAAGGCGGTGAACCCGAGTAATGTTATGGGCTGTTCGAAGCGCATTGCCGAGATTTATGTGCAGTCGCTGCAACACCACCTCAGCGTGATCGGCACGCCTACTACCCAGTTTGTGACCACCCGCTTTGGCAATGTGTTGGGCTCGAACGGGTCGGTGATTCCGGCCTTTCGTCAACAGATAGCATCGGGCGGACCGGTTACGGTAACGCACCCGGAGATCATGCGGTATTTCATGACCATCCCCGAGGCGTGCAGCCTCGTACTCGAGGCCGGCATCATGGGCGAGGGGGGTGAGATTTTTATTTTCGACATGGGCAAACCGGTGAAGATTTACGACCTCGCCAAAAAGATGATCCGGCTCTCCGGATTGGAGCCGGGCAAAGACATTGAGATTGTGTTTACCGGCCTGCGCGAAGGGGAGAAGTTGTTTGAAGAATTGCTGAACAACCAGGAGAATACCATCCCCACCCACCACCATAAAATCCTGAAGGCGCGCGTAGACGAATACGATTACACGTATGTGAACTCCATGGTGTCGTTGTTCGATGACCTCATCCACGACAAGAATGAATTGAAGATGGTGGCGCTGATGAAGGAGCTTGTACCGGAGTACAAGAGCAACTACTCCCGCTTCGAAGTCCTCGACCGGCAGGAGGATTGAATTCTTCGAAGCCATTTCAAAAGAATCCTCATTATGAGGTTTTTTTATTGTGTATACAATCTTTCCAATCTTCCTCCAACAATGATATGTTCCTGCTTTCCGCCCGCATAAAGAGTGTTAGAATTAAACTCAAGTTAGATTTTCTCAAACCTTATTGCCTTAGTAACCAACAGCAGTAAATTCTATTCACCTTATTACCTTATTGGAGTTTATGAACATAGATCACA